>JAKPRU010000035.1 GCA_029557025.1 Candidatus Omnitrophota bacterium
CTGGGCTTGTTTGAGCATCTGACCCAGGTTCGCGAGATTACCCAGTCCTTTCATTCTGTCGCCTCTTTCTCTCTTTTGGATGAGGATCCTCTGGTTCGCTGCGGTTCGGGACGGACCTCCTCCACCGCGCCGGGGACATAATCCATCAGGCTTCGAATCACCGCGTGTTCACGAGCCTGGGTCAGCAATTCTCCCGTTCTTGGCTCGCAGGCACTGGTTTGTGTCGCCATTCCTGCGGGAAGCGGTTCCATCCTCTCCGTGATTTCAAAAACAAGACGAATGGGACTTCCCGTCAGAGACGCCAATTTGTCCTGCATGGTTCTCTGATAATCCTGAAGTCGCGTCAGACCTGCTTTCGTCGGAACCCCAACGGTCAGCAGGTCGCCTTCGAGTCGCAACGGCCTGCTGTGAACAAGAGCCGAATTGATCGTGGGAGCTGACAACTCCAAATCCTCCGAGAGGGTTTTCCAGGCCGTCACCACCTTTTCCATGGGATTACCGGATGATTCCGGCTCCGAAACCGGTTCCTCCTTCGGGATTTTCCTGGCCGGTTGAGGCTGGGCGATTGTGCAAACGCGGGCTGGTCCTGATGAAGGTTTCTGTGAAGTAGCCGATGATGGCACGGACCCGGACAACTCCGATAGAAACTTCAGAATCGAGGGGAGTTGAACCGCTTCCCCTGCCTTCGCTGCCTTGATTGCAGCTACTTCCAGAATCATCCGTCCCTCCGAGGCAAACCTCATCCGACGCTCCGCCTCCGCAAAGATGTCCATTACCTGCAAAATCGCTTCCACCGTTGTGGTTTGTGCCCGGGTTGCCAACGCCTGTCGAGACTCATCGGGCAGTTCCACCAGTTCCGGCTTATCCGGCGCTACCTTCGAGACAAGCAAATGACGCAGGTAGGTCATGATTTCTTTCAGAAATTGGGCGGGTTCTTTCCCGCGGGTAGACAGCTGGTCGATCACCATCAGGATTCCGTTCAGGTCTCCCGCAAGGATGAACCGGATCAGGCTCTCCAGCGCCTCAAACTCCACTACCCCCAGAATCTCCTCCGCTTCCGGAAGGGTGACCTTGCCGGAACAGAAAGAAAGCAATTGATCTAGGGACACCAGCGCATCCCGCAACGCCCCATCGGAAAGGCGGGCAATATGGTACAGAATACCGTCCCGCTCCGCCACCGGTCCCAGGTCCACATGCGGCTCGGCGTCCGCCACGGCCCGCAGCTTATCCATGAGAATGCTCACCGGAATCCGTCGAAACCGAAACCGCTGACAGCGCGACAGAATGGTCGCGGGCATTTTGTGCATCTCTGTGGTGGCCAGAATAAACTTCACATGCGCCGGCGGTTCTTCCAGCGTTTTGAGCAGCGCGTTGTTTGCCTCATTGGTGAGCATGTGCACTTCGTCGATAATTACCACCCGGTACTGCCCGTAAGTGGGAGCAAATCGGACATTTTCACGAAGGTTGCGGATTTCCTCAATTCCGCGATTCGAGGCGGCATCGATTTCCAGCACATCGAGATTCGTTCCGTTGGTGATGGATCGGCAGGATTCACAGCGATTGCACGGTTCGGCCCCCTGGCGATTCGGGCAATTCAGCGCTTTCGCCAAAATTCGCGCTGTAGAGGTTTTGCCGGTTCCGCGCGGACCGGCGAAAAGATAGGCATTGGCGATCCGATTTCGTTCCAGGCTATGGACCAGCGTTGTGGTGACATGTTCCTGTCCCAATACCTCCGCGAAGGTGGCGGGACGGTGACGAAGCGCCGAGACAATATAGGGCGATGACTGTTGCAATTCTGCCATAAACGATTCTGACCTCGTGGACCGGCCGTAGCAAAGGAACATTCCGGGGGTGTGCACCTACCGTTGAAGTGACGGCTCCGAGCGTCACCGGGTAGTTAACTCAGGCCGGGCGCTCCCACGGCACATGCCGGGGATCGTTTACCGCTGCTTCCTTTCGGACCTGACGGGGTTCACGAACCGACATTGCGCAGGACCCAGCCCTCAACGCCACTTGCCCGGCGCTGCCTCACAGCCGTACTCCGAGGGTAGGAATTCAGCCCTGCTGGAGCGGGTTGCAGGTACAGGGCACCGCTACCTCCCCGCCTAGCACACCCCACGAATTTGTTCCAGGTTTACCCTTTTGTCCCCTCCTCTTTTGGTTGACTTTCGGACGGAGCTGATTCCTTCTTTTCTTCTTTCTTCTTTAACAACTCTTCCCACTCTGCACGCGGCACAATTTTCACCGAGCGAATGGTGACATTCTCCAGCGGCCGGTCGTGGGAATCCCGCGCGACTTTCACAATCTTATCCACCACATCCATCCCGGCAATAACCCGACCGAAATTGGTGTACTGCCCATCCAAGTGCCGCGCGCGGGCCACACAGATAAAAAACTGACTTCCCGCGCTGTCCGGGTCCGCCGACCTCGCCATCGAAAGCGTGCCCCTCACGTGCGGACGGCTGTTGAATTCCGCCTTGACTGTCCAGCCAGGTCCCCCGGTCCCGTCGTTGGACGGGTTGTCATCCTTCGATTTCGGACACCCGCCCTGGATCATGAATTCCGGAATCACACGGTGAAAGGTTGTCCCATCATAGAACTTGTCGCGGGCCAACTTCTTGAAGTTCTTTACATGATTCGGAGCCACGTCCGGGAAAAACTCCAGCACAATCGTCCCCATCGTCGTGTCCAAAATCGCCACTTCGTCCGGTTCCTCTGCCGGCTCGCTCTTCTCCTGCGCGGAACCGAGCGGTGCGCACACCACCGCCATTGTTGTCACAAGCATTCCTATTCCGATCTTCACAACTATTCCTTTCATGATTGCACTCCCAAAATGGTGTCCGTATTCTCGACTGCGGAAAACCCCTTCCTTCCGTCGGTCTCACTCTACCTCATGCGGTTCCCTTGGGCAAGGATTCGTTTCCGAACCGCGTTCATCAACTGATTCGCAGTCTTGACAGGCGAAAAGCCGTCTCCGTATGATCGCGAGCATTATGACCGGAACAAGTTCCCCCGTTTCTGTTCGTCGAATGTGACTGAAAGATGTTCCGCG
>JAKPRU010000040.1 GCA_029557025.1 Candidatus Omnitrophota bacterium
GTCTTGGCAAGTGGCGCAACTTCTGACGATACAATTAAAATCCTCATCCGGTTCCATTCCTCCCGCTTCGATCAGGATAACCTTACACTAATTTAGCCCCTGCAAATTCAAAAACAAAGTCGGTCTTATTCGTCCTGTTCGCTTTCCCTCTCCACACCTGGAGAGAGGCCGGGGGTGAGGAACTGGGCGCTACAACCTCAACTGTGCTGTCAGTCTCCTCACAACTTCCGCTTCCCGTCCATTTTCGCTGAGAATCAAAATGCAGCCGGCCCGGTCTGCATCAATCGGGATGATTAATCGCCCTTCAGTCCGCTGCGGTTCGAATTTCTCGTAGGTCTTCCAGCGCCTGTCCTCATATTCGCCGACCAGAACCACCGGTTGCTGAAACCCGTGCTCGTACAGCTCCAAATCCCCCTTGTCCACTGGAAAAACAACCAATTCTGATGTCTCAAAGATCGATTTCATTCCTATGGAACAAAGCATAATCCCCCCTCCGGATCGCAGAATCCGCTTTCCATCAATCCGCAACTCCCCCCCGCCTTCATAGACCAGCCACTTCCCGGCGGGTGTCCGGAAGAACAGCGCGCCTCGCCGCCCCGCCAGCGAAAAGGACACACTCGATGTTCCCAGGTTTGCGGTGTACTCCAAAGGTGTCTTGTCATCCGCCATCCGGAAAAATACATGAGATTCGCCGCGTCGGTCCTTCGCTCGAAACGCATGAACCTGCGGATCATCCGGCGTAATGTGATTCCGCTCAATGGAGGCTCCTGATATCGCAGCCCGGTACGGCAACGGGCCTTGGAGTCGACTCGGATAAATCTCGGCGGGCCAGGGAACAAAATGAACCGTGCCGGACCCGACCGATGCCGTCACCTCGGCGGGAGTCCCCGCGCTTTCCGGATAGTCCAGCGGCAAATGCTCCGGCGGGGGAGTAAGCCCCAATCGTTGGTAACGTTCCAGACGAGTCCGCTGCCGATTCCGGTCGTAGGCAATATCCCCGGAGAAATAGACAGTCCCACCCTTTTCCATGAACTGACAGACCTTCTCGAATGTCTCGTCCAGCGGGCAATAGGGAATCGGCCACACGAGAAGCTTCGCTTCTTTCGGCAACTTCGCGAGATCCCATTCATTGATCGTTCCAAAATCCACATGTTCCGAAAAAAGCCATTCGGCGGCGTTCATCACGCCGTCGGTCACCTGACGTGACTGCCCTCCCATTCGGTGTGAATCGGGGACCAGCAGAAACACTTCCGGTTGCCGATCAAACGGCCTCAAGAAGGAAGTGAACAAAGCCGTGTTCCGATACACTTTTGCCCAATCCTTATCTACGCCATCCTGGCGATAGGTCAATCCCCACTGAAATTCGCAGTCGGGCATGTCCTTCAGGCACCAATTCAGTATGAACCCGGCCCCCATCC
Organism: Candidatus Omnitrophota bacterium; assembly: GCA_029557025.1. Classification (GTDB taxonomy): domain Bacteria; phylum Hinthialibacterota; class Hinthialibacteria; order Hinthialibacterales; family JAKPRU01; genus JAKPRU01. The sequence continues at coordinate 1,419 of JAKPRU010000040.1, forward strand.
CTAATGCCTCGTGCGCCACCGTGATATATCGGTCCACCGATGGCTCGACGAATAATCCTTCCTGGCCTTTCACACGGGCATCATGCGCCTCCTGAGCGCCGAATTCTCCCAGCGTGAAAGATTTTCCCTCGAATCTCCGGTCCGACAGCTTCAGGGATGCCGGAAA
>JAKPRU010000068.1 GCA_029557025.1 Candidatus Omnitrophota bacterium
TTGGCCTCCGTGGAGATATCGGCCAGCGCGAGAACGGTAAGCGGTGTGCCGGGATCCCACCGTCCCAACCCCGAACCATAGACGAACCGCTCCGGCCCGAAACGCTCGCATAAATCCTCCAGACCCCAATGGATCACATAATCGGAGAACTCCAGGAACAGGTTCTCGAATTGATCCAGCAGGGGATAAACCTTGCGCCCAATCCGGTATCCGGTATCGGTCAGAACGATTTTGAGTTCCGGGAAGGCGTTCAGAACCATGGCCAAGTCGTTCCATTCTATTTCGGCGACGGTGATGAAGACCGGAACAGCCCGGGTCTCGAGCGTTTCCAGGAGTGTGCCGCAACACCAGGGAGTCAGAGGGTAATTGTGGGTTCTGGGGGCCATTCGGACGGACCGCACGCCGTTTTCTTTCAAGAGGGCCGCAAGGTCTTCAGGATCGGGAAACTCCCGAGTGGAGTCCGGCAAGATGACCCATTGAGGCAGAAGTCTTTGCTGCCCGAATAATTGTTCCATCAGGAGCTTATTGCCGAGATTGGGGTGGTTTTCAATAGCGGCGTGATGGAAGCAGACCGCTTTCCGAATCTCATAGCGATCCATCAAGCGAAGAATGTCCGCGGCTGTGCTCAAATCGCCATCGAACGGGACCATCTGGGTTCCGATTGCCACACTCGCATCAAAGATTTGCAGATTGTCCAGCTCCTCCAAGACCTTTGCGGATTGAAAAATAGATTGGGAAACAGGGAGGATGTTGGACTTGTTCATGAGGTCGTCCTTCTGTAGTCTCGGTTTCGGAATCGGCGGAACGATCGCTTGGCTCCATAGGGTCGCATGCGTCTCCTGCGCAGGGGTGTGCCGGAATACAGACGATAATACAACGGAAGGATCCCCGGATGGTTCGGATCGGTTTCAGCAAGCAGGCGAAGAGCGACCTTGGCACGGTCGGTCTCCCCCCGCTCCAGGCAGAGCACGGACATCAGCCAGAAAACATCCGGGTGGTAAAAGTCATTCCGAATGGCTTGTTGAAGATGCGGCCAGGCACGCTCGCGCATACCGCGTTTCCATTCCAGGAATGCAAGGCGATAGTGGACCGCACCAACCTCGGGATCTTTCTGTTCCTCCTCCCCGTCCTTGTCCGATTTTGCCTCTTCCTGCCTGCGCAGATACTCCTGATAGTTGTTGCGCGCCCGATTGTATCGTTTCAGATTGAATGCGCAATCGGCGACTGCGAGCAAGGAGAGCGGACTGCTTTCAAACTCCGGAGCGCGATCGAAGGCTTCCAGCGCCTTCTCCCATTCGGATTCATAGTAGTGACAGAATCCCAGGAGCGCCCGTACGCCTGGATCGAGCGTTTTTCCGAGTAATTCCTGCTGCAGCAGGAGGTCCCTGGCCGTCGCATATTCAGAGCCACGAAAGAGAACGCTTGCGGAGTACCTGACCAACGCAGGGTCATAATCCGAATCCCGGACCGCATCAAGCATCATGTCGCGCCCGCGATCTATCTCCCCCATTCGATAGAGATATGTGCCGCAAGC
>JAKPRU010000086.1 GCA_029557025.1 Candidatus Omnitrophota bacterium
CGACGGGAGCGTGTAATGGAATCGGTCCAGGAATTGGCTGCCGTGACCGGCGTGTCCTGCGCGTGCCGGACGCTGGGGGTGGCGCGATCCACATTGTATCGGTCGATACCGGAAGCGGTCTGGATCAATCCTCCAGACCCACAGAATGCACAACAACAAGTACTCACTAATTCCCAAACGGAACTGTCTCATTGTACTTGACACATTCCGTTCGGCGAGATTTATTTCCTCCTCTTCCGTAAGCAGCTCCCCGTCACGGACTTTCCGGATAATCGGGTCATCCTTTGCAGCAGACTGAACGGTATTTTCCCAATTGGTGACATAGTCCCGTTTATCCACCCGTTCGCTGCCCGGTCCTATTTCCACGTAAGTGACAGCATGAAGCCACTCATCTATAAGACCGAGTTCGGTCAGCTCCCTCGGCGATTTCGGCGGCTTGTCCGTACCACCCGGTGCATGACCTCGCCCGGTTCCAGTGAAGATATCGGTGTCGGTATCGTTGAAATACTCGTGATTGCCGAAAAAGTCGTAGATAACAAACTTCTGCTTTTGGATATGATCGGCCGTTCGCGTTCCCCGTCCACGCATTTGCTGATAAAGAATGGGACTGCGAACACGGCGGCACATCACCAGGTGGAGAACCTCCCGACAGTCAAAGCCCGTGTCCAACATCCCCACACTGACCGCAACTTGTGGATACTGTTCGCGCTTGAATTTGCGGATGAGATCGTCAGCATTCGTCACGTCACTGGTGATAACCTCAGCATACTGTCCATCGTGTTCGGGATGGAGTTTGTTCAGGTATTCAGCCAAACGGGCAGCGTGGTGTTTTGTGATGGCGAAAACGATGGTTTTTCCAGGGCCGATTTTTTGACCGGGCGCAAGATCTTTGTAGTTCTCCCAAGCCAACCGGTCGAATTCTTCTACCATTTTCCTATTCGTGTCTTCATTGGTCCATTTCTTCTCAAATTCAACCGGGTCGTAGGTCTCTTCATCGACCTCCGCGCCTTCGGCCAGGAGGACGGTAATCCCGGTGGCGAATTTGTATGGCACAAGATACCCATGTTCAAACGCCTCTTGGATCGGGAAAGCAAAATCCGGCTGCCCATCACGACATTGATAGAAATCAAAGGTGTTCCGTTCGATATAAGCGGACGGGGTTGCGGTTAAGCCGATATGCAACGCATCGAAATGCGTCAAAGCCGTTTGCCAAGCGCCATAGATGGAACGGTGACACTCATCGGCAATAACCACATCGAAATATCCGCTGGTGTAGTCGGGATAATTGCTGATCATGGTTTGGAGCAGGCAGACGGTGATTTGTTGTTTCTGTCGGGCTATCCCCGAACGCCGCCAGTAACTGCTGTACTGACTCAGAATATCTTGAATGGCTTCAAGTGCCTGTTTTGCAAGTTGTTCACGGTCTACCAGAAAGAGAACCCGCTCGGCGTGTCCGGCCTGAAAGAGCCTTTTCAGATAAAGACAAATGAGATCGGTCTTACCGGTTCCGGTGGGAAGTTCAATCAGAAAGCGGCGCTTGCCCAGTTCCACCGCGTGATCCAAAGCCTGCATGGCTTCGCGCTGGTAGGGGCGGACTTCGCGAGTTTCCCCCTGTCGAATGTAGTATTCCGCGATCTCAATCGTGGCGAGCGGTTTGCGTGCGGAGCGCATCTCAACCAGACGCTCCAGATCACGTCTTGAAAAAAACGAATTGACAATGCGAGCGTCATCATTGCGATAATCCGATTGGCCTTGGGTTTGGCGGAGCCGTGGCAGGTGGTCCGCCTCGAGTTTTCCCTGGAAGCGCAGCGGTTGGATATCGGTCTGGATTTCCCGCGGGGGAGTCAGTTTCCCTGCCCGGAATGCGGCCGGGAGTGTTGGGCGTATTCTGGCCAAACAGTTGAACGAAGCGGTGATCGGGCCAAAGAACAAATAGAATTATACGCCGCGGCAAAAGGAATTGTTCGCGGCGTTACGCGCCCTGGACTTGAAAACCAACAAGGCGTATCATTTGAAAGGGGTGTTTCAGGACATCTTACCTGATCGGCGGGAAATTGGAGTTCCGCCTACCCTCCCCGCTACCCGTTACCCATACCAAATAGCGAAGAGGCACTTTCTTGATGCCCATTTAAACTTTTTTGCCCCCTTCGAAGTAACGCTCGGTGTAATTTTTTTGGTTTTTTTCGGCAGACGGGTAAACAGTTACCAAGCGGACAATAGTAGCTCCCGGTAATAACGGATATTATACACTTTATAATTCCCGAAGACCACTTCTCAATCTCCTCAGGATCCTTTCATCCTGGCTCTCCTGATTCAGACAAGCAGGTATTACTCATGCAGCATCCAATCTCGTACCCCCACCGGCGGACGATCGCCGGGCGGTACAATCGAGGTGACGGCTTTGTTGTTTCCCCTGTTGAAATCAGGCGTCGTACCGTAATCAAGCAGGGTGGCTTGCAGGGTAATGCCTCCAGCGGTTAATTCTTCCTCCGACCACGAGTAGAATAGGGAATAATCCTGAGAGCTGCCGGGTTGCAGTTCTTCGATAACGTATCGCATCAACTCGGTGCCCCCGTTCGTTCCCTTTGTCAAAACCAATTCCATACTGGCGGCTGATATCACGCCTGCATTCGATACGGTCGCGGTTATACTCCACGTGGTCCCTCCAATAAAACCGGCTTGCAATGACGAGATTTCAGGATCGGGCAAGACGGTCAAAACTGAAGTTTGATTATCGTGGGGGTTCATTTCCGACAACGCCGAATCCGCATTCACCACAACGAAAATTCGATGGCTTCCCTGATACGAAGGAACGTTCCATTCCACCTCTGCATGGCCCGTCGCGCCGGGAACAACCGGCCCGGCCATTGTCTGGATTTCGTCAATCAACAATCCACCCACATCCGGCTCTCCATCATAGAAAGCAACGGGAATATCGGTTTCCGCGAAATCTCCTCGATTGTGAATAAAAGCTTCTATCGTTACCTTCGAACCGGGAGCGGGATTCCCCGTGGAGAACCGGATATCGGCTGCAGAGATCCCCAAGTCGTGACCGAACGTGTGACGCATCCCGTATAAATCCCGGCGAACGATCTGCGGAACATCGGTTTGGGTGATGAAATTTCCTTCTGCATCCACCATTTCTTTGGTGACATACTCAATCGTTGCCTTGTTGTAGACCAACATTAGCTCGCCGGAAGGCAGAAACGATCCCGCCACCGCGTATTCCTGGGATACATCCTTTGTCAACGCCCTGGCTGTTCCCCAAGTATTGTGAGTGGGATCGAAATAGGCGCTGTATAGATCAATACGGTCTTCTTGATTGTCCGACCAGACTAGCGCCAATTTCCCGTCCCTCTCGGCGATCAACGTCAAATCCCCGACAATCCCGGGGTATTGCTCTGGCAGGACGGACGCGGCGGCATCCATCTCCATATCAAGCGCATTCACCAGAATCCCGTCTTGCTGCCAAATCAATAGAATCCTTCCTTGCGGATCGGCCGTGAGACGCGGCGTGTCATCAGGGATCTCGTTCTCCGTCAGCCGTTCGCCGTTGGACCATGAATCGTTCGTCAAGCGATAGGCGAATAGTTCCACATCGTGCCGGGTCCACAAA
>JAKPRU010000094.1 GCA_029557025.1 Candidatus Omnitrophota bacterium
GCCAGCGCTTTGGCGGCAGCCAGGATATCGGCCGAGCCGGAGGCATTGTCGAGAGCGCCGGGAAAAAGTGATCCCGGACTACCCACCCCATCGAGATGGGCGCCCACAAGGATTGCCTCCTCTTTCCATTGCGGATCGGCACCTTCAATGATCCCGACCACGTTACACGAACGGCTGTCGGGATAATGTTTGGTGGATGCCGAAATCTTAACCCGTTTGTGGAGCCGGAACGAATTCGGGACCAACGATTTGACAATATTGGCGCGGGTTTCGGCATACTGTTTCCCGGTACCATCAAAAAGCTCTTCGGCCACAGCCTCGCTGATGTGGGCATATACCAACCCTTCGAGAAACGAGGTGTTGGGATTGGCTATCTTGCTCACATACAACAATCCAGCGGCTCCCAATTCACGGGCACGACTGAATTTGTAGCGGTGGTAACTGTATGGTTCCCACTTCAGCAGGGTGCTGTCGTTACGGTTGTAAGGCAGGCCGGTTTCCAGCAGCACAATTTTCCCTTTCACATCCAGGTGGCGGTAATCGTCGTACCCCAGCTCGGGCGCCGAAATCCCGAATCCGGCATAAACCACCTCTCCCGCCACCGTCCCCGACGCTGAATTGGAGCCGGGGAAATAGTCGTCGGGGAAATGATATCTCTTCCGGGCATTGTGCTTTCCGGGAAGCAGCACCACTTTCCCGGGAGAAAGAACGTCCGAATAGGCATTCGGGAACCACTGAAAATAGGTACCGTCGGCCATTCCGGGTTTTACGCCGGCCTCTTCCAGCTGGCCGGCGACCCAGCGGGCTGCCGCTTCATACCCGGGCGAGCCGGAAAGACGGCCTCCATATTTTTCGGAACTCAATTCGGCGGCATAATCCAGCAAATCGTGACTCGAAATGGTATGAAAAGTGGTGCGTACCGCATTTTCCTGCTCTTGCGCAGAGGCCCCCAACAGGGAGAACCCCAGCGACAGCAGGAGAAAAAATCTCAGATTCATGTCAACAAATTTTTCGGAGGATAAAAATAAGGAAATGACCCGAAGAAAGCCGGTTTTGGAAATCCGAATCAGCGAAACATCCCCTCCTTTCTGAAAATGAGCCCCTATTTTCGTAACTTCGCCACGCAAAAAGGTTCGGAAAATGGCAATAATCAGGATCACCAAACGGTTTCATTTTGAAATGGCACACACGCTCTACGGATACGATGGCGTGTGTCGCAACATTCACGGGCACTCCTACAACCTGGAGATCA
>JAKPRU010000102.1 GCA_029557025.1 Candidatus Omnitrophota bacterium
CACCCAGCGGTCGATCCCTTCGCCTGTCTTGCAGCAGACCTCCATCACAGGCAGGTTCGGATTAACCAGCCGGACATTTTTCATAAATTCGTCGCGGTTGAAATCCGTGTAGGGAATCAGATCCGCCTTGGTCAGCACAACAAGGGTGCACGCCTGAAACAGCGGCGGGTATTTCAGCGGTTTCTCGTCGCCTTCCGGCACACTCAGCACGGCGACCTTGGCATGTTCGCCGATATCAAACTGCGCCGGACATACGAGATTCCCGACATTTTCGATGAAAACCATCCGTCGTTTGTCCAGCCCGATGCGATCCAGCGCCTGCCTTACATGGTGCGCATCGATATGGCAGCCGGTTCCGGTGGCGATCTGGATACTATCCACCCCGCATCGCCCGATCCGGTCCGCATCGCGCGTGGTGGCAAGGTCACCCTCGATCACGGCCAGGCTTGACGGATCTCCCAGGTGCGGGATGCTCTTTTCCAGCAGGGTCGTCTTGCCGGAACCCGGCGACCCGATCAGATTCGCACAGAGAATGCGCCGTTCCCGGAACAGTGCGCGGATTTCTTCCGCCCAGACTTCATTCGCTTTCAGAACTCGTTCGAGAAGTTTTACTTCAGCCATCAGTCTTCAATCTCCATGGAATACAACAGCAATTCCTTACCGGACAGGACTTCGGGGCACAGGCTGCCACACTCGTTACAGACAAGATAGAGATCTTCCATCTCGCGGATTTCATCACATTGCGGGCAGCGTGCACGGACAGGGATCTCCACAATTTCAATCTCCGCGCCTTCCGCAACGGTATCGGCCAGAATCCATTTCAGGCATTCGGCGAGCGTTTCAGGCACAATGGCGCGGTATCGACCCACATGAATCTCCAGGCGGAGAATCCGTTTGGCCCCGGCCTTTCGGCCCTCTTGCGCAATTGCACCTGCAAACTCCTGAGCAATCGAGAATTCATGCATAATGCTACGATTTAACAATAGATGCTACGTCGATCAAAGGCAGCCCGGCTGTTCAGAAACAAAATTCAATCCGCTTCGTTTACATTCCAGGGAGATGTGCGTCCTATTTGAGTGAGTAGCGAGAACGGTTCTGATGGACTTGTACGACGATCCGAACAAGGGGAATACCGAGGCGTATGCCCGTCTGTATGACGAGAACGCGACGGCATTGTTCCGTCTGGCCGGGGCGATTGTCTGGAACCGGCAAGAGGCGGAAGAGATTGTCCAGGAGGCATTCCTGAGACTGCACGAGACCGTCCGGGAAGGACATATCCGGTCGGTTGAGGGATATCTCAGAAGCACCGTGAAAAACCTGGCGATTGATTGCCTTCGTCGGCGAAAGACCCGATTCGGATTCGTTCGCGAGAATCAACGGATCTCAAAGACCTCTTCAGAGACGCCGTTCGAGTGGTCTGAAAAACAGGAGATCGAGAAACGCTTTCTCGCCATGCTGGGCGAACTGCCGGACTTGCAGAGGGCGGCGCTGGTTTTGCGGGTGCTTGAGGAAGAATCGTACGAAGAGATATCCCGTGCACTGGGGGTCAGCATCGAGAATGTCAAGACCCATCTGAGCCGCGCAAGGGCAAAATTGAAACCGCTGCTTGAAGAATACACAAGACGATGAAGATGGAATTGGACCAGTTTGAAAAAGACATCAGAACACTGCTGGAAAATGCACGACCGGCAGTCGATTCCGCGCGTGTGAAACGCAACCTGCTCCTTGCCATTGGAGAACGAAGGCAAAGGAAATTCCTACGCCGGATCTTCTTTCAAAATGAGTGCACCGTTCCGGGAATTGCTCTTGCCCTGGGAGTTGCTATATTCATCGTTGCCCTGGTGATACCCGGTACGCGACTGCCTCACGTGCAGCCAATCCATTCCGGCGAGATCTCATTGGAGTCCCTGCCAACAGGAAAATTGCTGCGTGTGGATGGGAAGACCACAAAGGCAGTCACTCCCGACGGATCTCAGGTTTCCTTCGATTCAGGCTCTGTCTTTGAATTTCAGCGGGAAAGCGGGCTGTGTCTCACTCTTCATCAGGGCCGACTGGCCGCCGATATCCGCCCGCAACCGCAAGAA
>JAKPRU010000104.1 GCA_029557025.1 Candidatus Omnitrophota bacterium
CGGCGTGAACGGTAATGCTCCGCACCCGGTCCAACAGAAACCACGGGAAAACGGTTTCAGGATTGGTGACCATGAGGTGCACGTCGAATTCCGATTTGCAATGCGGCAAGAGCGATCGGATGATCAGCGGTCCGATGGTCAGATTCGGCACAAAATGGCCGTCCATTACATCGTAGTGAAAAAGATGACATCCCGCCCGCTCCAAGGCCCGAATGGATTCGCCGAGACGGTCGAACGGGGCGGAGAGGAGGGAGGGAAGGATTTTCTTTCGTGGATTCACTGTGGATTCTCCTGTATGGAAGGGGTGTCCTGCACCGGCTCGGGCAGCAAGTTTTCCGTGGATTCGGGTCGATTGAAATCCGAGGCATTCAGCGTTGTCTTATAGATCAGCTTGCCGCTTTCCGCTGCGCCGTCATAGACCTCAATGCTCACCTGTTTTCGGCAGGGAACCGGCACAGAGATCTCGGACCCCGGGCCTTCGATGGGGACCTTGATCGTCTGTGGAGCGGCGTTCTTGTCACCGGACAGTTCGGTGATTGACAGGATTACATATTCACCGCCGACCGTACGCGGCAGGAGATAGCGGAACGGGAGCCAGGAGATCCCTTCTTCCGCATCGCTTTTGGAACCAACAGTAAGAGTAACCTCGCTTCCCTCGGTCAGTTTCGAGCCGGGACCGGGAAAGTGGTCCAGGACACGATCCCAATTCTCTGATGACTCCACTTTTTCCCAATCCACTGTGACCCGGAATCCCATTTGTTCAAGCAGGCGTTGAGTCTCCTGGACGGTTGTCCCGATACGATCCGGCATGACATAGGACTTGGGCCTTGGACCGAGACTAACCAGGATGGCGACATCTTTACCGTAATGGAGGGCCTCGCCGGGGGCCGGTTGCTGGGCGATCACTATGCCGGGTTCAATCTGTGGATGATAAATGGCCGCCCGTTGTCCGACCGCCAAGTCCCAATGCTGAAGAACAGGGAAGATTTCTTCTTCCCGGCTTCCGACAAGATTGGGAATCTGAATATGTCTTGCCCCTTTACTGACAGTCAGGCGGACCTTGCGGCCTTCTTTTACCCGGATGCCGCTTCGGGGACTCTGTTCGATCACAGTCCCCTCGATGTACTGATCGCTTTCCTGGTACTCAATGGGAACCTCAATGGAAAGACCGGCAGCGGCAAGGGTCTTGATAGCCTCGGTTTCGCTCTTGCCGTACACAGAGGGCACAGTAACCTCCGGTGTGCGAACAATGGCCGAAAGGATGGCATATCCGCCCACAAAAGCGAGCGCCCCCAGGAGGCCAACCGCCACGAGGCAGCCTGTGCCCCAAGTCAACATGCGAACAAAAAAACCACGAGCCACGGAATCGGCCTCACACTGAAGATTCGTTTCGCAATCGCGCAGCGAACATGCCGTCGATTTGCGCCTGTGGGGGAAAGATCGATATCCAACCTTCCGGAGCCGGCATGGAACGAAACGGCTGGGGAAGCAGGGAAGTCACCGTTTCCAGTCGCCAGTTCGGCCAAGATTGCAGGAAACGACGGATCACGTCCTGATTCTCCCGACAACTGAGAGTACAGGTAGCGTACACAAGAACGCCGCCCGGACGCAAAAACCGACAAACGGATTCTAGCAAACTGTAGGACAAATCGCCCAGTCTCTGCGGGTCCGAGGGGGAGAGACGCCACCGAAGGTCCGGGTGTCTGCGCAACGTGCCCCAGCCCGTACAGGGAGCATCCAACAGGATCGCATCAAATGGTCGCGAATTCCTCTCCCAGGGCGGATACAGAACATCTGCACAGACAATGTCGATGGAATTGAACAAATCCCGGAACGCGCGAAGACGTGTGAGAGAAATATCGGATGCCACAACTTGGCCGGTGTCTCCGAGAATCTCGGCACAATGAGTGGCTTTGCCCCCCGGAGCGGCACAGACATCCCAGACCCGCATCCCCGGCTTGAGCGACAGAAGGGGCGGAACCAGCATGGCGGCGGGGTCTTGAATGGTCACATATCCTTCGGAAACGAGCCGGGACTGCGTTGGGGAAGCCTTCAGGTTGAGGCGTACACAATTCGGGATACCGAGATCCGTCGGTTCGATTTCATCTCGAAGATCCGGCGGAATCTCTTTGAGTGGATTGAGCCTGGCGTAGAGAGGCGCGGGCGTGTTGTTGAACCGGCAGAACTCATGCACCTCGTCGGGGGACCAGAGTTCCAGCCATGATTCCACCAGATGCCTGGGGTGAGAATGCACAATCTCCAGATGACCTGCCGGGTCCGATTGCCAGTCGGGAAAAACAACCTTCCGGTCTTCCCGCACAATGCCTCGAAGGACCGCATTCACAAGCTTCGATAAATGAGGATTCCCCGTGACTCGTGCCAGCTCCACGGCGTCGTGAATACAGGCATGGGCGGGAATTCTTGTGAGATGAAGAATCTGATAAACAGCAGTTCGAAGAATCTGCCTGACAGTTTCCGGCAGAGATTGGACCCCTTTGGCCAGGTAGGCATTCAGAATGTAGTCCAATTTGGCGCAGAAGCGGGTGGAGCCGTAAGCGATTTCCATTGCCAGTCGCCGGTCGCGGGAGTCCAAGCTGTGGGAGGACGCTGCCTCTTCCATTGCCTCGTCCAGGAAAACCCCTTTGGAGGCGCATCGGACAAGAGCATCCAGAGCGGCACGGCGGGCAGGGGCAATCAGAACAGGTGTTTTCTTTGTGCGAGACATGAGATATGAAAAGGGCCGGGATTGGCATCCCAGCCCTCAACCTTATCATCCGAATTATGAGGGCATTTCGGAAGAAACGGGATTATTCATCGTTGCCGCGTAAACCGAGCAGGTACAGGAGCGTCATGACCGCCGACAACGCTGCCGCAACATAGGTCAGCGCGGCTGCATCGAGGACCTGTTTCGCTCCCTCACTTTCGTCCATGGTGATGAGGCCCTTTTCTGTCAACACCGCCATGGCCCGTTTGCTGGCATTGAACTCCACCGGCAGGGTGACAATGCTGAACACTACCGCTGCTGCGTAGCCCAGGATTCCCAATGTAAACATGCCTTTACCCAGGTTAGACCCAGCCAGAGCGACACCGAAGATAATGAACCAGATTCCCAAGTTGGTTCCGAGATTGGCAACAGGGTACAGGTTATTCCGAAAAGTGAGCGGAATATATCCGGTATCGTGCTGTATGGCATGGCCGCACTCATGAGCGGCTATTCCCAGCGCTGCCACGGAGGGACTGTTGTACACGGCATCGGAAAGGCGCAGGACCTTGGACCTCGGATCGTAGTGATCCGTCAGATGTCCCGGCACGCGCTCGATGGCGACATCTTGAAGCCCGGCGCTGTCCAACAGGTACCGAGCGGCCTGTGCGCCGGTCAATCCGCGCCGACTTGGCACACGGCTGTATTTCGCATAGGTACTCTGCACCCTTCCCTGGGCATAGAGTCCCAAGATAATGGCCGGCAAAATATAAATAAGGTAATTAATGTCAAAATAGAACATTTTCACTTCACCTCCTTTAGGTTTCAGTATAACGAACCGGAAAACGGACAGCAACGCCGCCGTTTCATCGGTCGTCTTGGCTGTGTTCTACGCAAATCCGGTTCCAATTATTTTTCCGGATTCAGGTTTGTGGGGAGAGGAGGAGTCTGAACCGCGATTTGCCTGATTGTCTGAGGCATGATTCACTTGATTATAGGATTAACATGATTGGGAGTTACGGTTGGGTTATGCAAAATTTCGGGTTGCAGTGCAGTGGCCCTGTGCCCTTTGTCATTTTCCAAACTTGTGTAGAATGGTCCAAATAAAGACGGACTAATTTAGTCAAGAATACCGAATGGCCTTAACTGGCCTGACGGAAGGGAGTTACGCAAATGCCGAAAGTGTTGATTACCTATTTCTCACATAGCGGACATACGGAAAGGCTGGCAAATTGCATTGCCGAGGGTGTGCGCGATGGAGGTATTGAGGTGACAGTGAAGCCGGTAAACCAGGCGGAGGCCATCGAACTGCTCCAATACGATGGAATTATCATCGGTTCCCCGGCCTATTACGGGACCATGGCGGCCCCGGTGAAACGGTTTCTGGACGACACGGCTCAGCTTCATGGCCGCTTGGATGGCAAAGTGGGGTCGGCATTTGCCAGTTCGGCAAACCTGGGGGCCGGTGCGGAGCTGACGGTGACAGGGATTCTTCATGCCTTTCTGGCGCATGGGATGATTATCCAGGGGGATCCGAGAGGTAATCATTTCGGGTCGGCCTCTCTGGAGCAGATCACTCCTCGTGAGGAGGATGCTGCTCGACGGCAGGGGCAGCGGTTCGCCGACTTGGTGACACGGCTTGCCAAGTAGGCGCACAACAGGTGTGCTTTCCGATGTGGACGGTCTTGACAGCATTCGTTGCTGCCGATACAAATAAGCGGTCAATGCAGGAGTAGCTCAGTTGGCAGAGCTTCACGTTGCCAACGTGACTGTCGCGGGTTCGAGTCCCGTCTCCTGCTTTTTTATTTTTGCATCCCCCTTTTTCAAACAAGCGTCGCCCAAAAATGTCCGGCTTTATTCTTCCGGCACGATTTCCTCCAGCGAGGTGTAAATGTGGAGTTTCCCCTGTGGATCGAAATGGTGGATGGAGGTCCGGCAGGATTCCTCTGTGCAGACCACATAGAGCTTACGGTTTTGTTTCTGAAGGTCACGGAAACCGGCGAAGAGTGTTCCCAGACAATAGCTATTGAGGATCTTTGTTTTAATCAGGATCAGGATCTTGAGGTTCTCCTTAGCGACCGCTTCCTTCATGGTTCGTCCGAACACCAGATTATCATCCATGGTGAAACGGTCTTCGAGGGAGATAATGAACCGGTCGCCTTGTTCGTGCGTGCGGATGGGCATGTTTCCTCCTGCAATCCCTGTTGTTTTATCCCCCAGGGCGGTAGGGGCGCGTTGCAACGTGCCCTTACGGATCACACCTCCGCGACACACTCCACTTTCTGATATCGGCAGAACCGTTTGATATCCTGAGCGATGTTACCGTAGCAGGTGACCCTGTGCAGTCCGTGGGTCCAATTTCTCCAGAGTTCCTCGGCATCTCCATCGACCTGCACGGTGATTTTGGTGCGGCAACCGCGTTCTGTTTCGGGAACATCGATGATTGTGCCGGTGAAATAGAGAAGTTGATTCGGATCCACCAAGATGGCTTGGGTGACTTTTTCGCCGACCCGCATTTTGACCTGCGGAACAGCGCCTTCCTGACGCTCCATGATGGTGCGCAGCTTGTACGGCGCTAACCCGCCCCCCGGACCATCCATCCGCCTGGTACCAAGGCAGTGCGCGAGAATCGCCGCGTTCTTGGAAACATCCATCGTGGGATCGCTGATGAATCCGGGCCTCCCCACAAGTCCCTGGAAGAGGATGAAAGTCATCGCACTTCGCAAGTCCGATTCGCAGATTCCCGCCAGCCCTATATCGTTCAATCGGGTGAATCCGATACATGGAAAAGCGGGTAACTTCCGGTACATTGAACCATAGCAATCCACGGTAATTACAGTCGCTTCTTCGTCGTCGAGAAGATTCTCGAGTGCCAGCGCGAGCTTGCAGGAACGGAAGATTTCATCCTCATCCGGCTCCACAACCTGGACTGCCCGCTCGATCCACTGTTTCGCCTCCGCGCGGGCATCGTTGTCGGACACGGCCTCATAAGCGGCAAGGACACGGTCGCGGTCGACACGGACGACCTCTGTCGCGAATTTCGACTTGACGGCATCCACATACTCCTGCTGGAGTTTGTTCTCGGTCACGTTGAGAATCTTTGCCTCGCGGAGATGGTGGATCGCGCGAAACGGGCGGATTGCCACGGCCAGTTGGTCGTAGTCGGAGGTCAGGAAGAATTCGGTCAATTCCCCGGCTTCCTGTTTTTGCAACGCGCCGAACCCCACCCATTCGTGCCCCGAATAGGGGATGGCAAACAACGCGGTCGGCTTTCGTCTTGCCAGGATTTCATCCAGCAGTTCTCGTGTTTGCATGGAGAGTTGAATAGCCAGAATCCCATCCGCGCTGTCCAACGCGGGCTGAATCTTTTTGACATCGTCAACGGAACCCACCAGTTGATCCGTGACGAATTCCACATCGGCAAACTCTTTCTCCAGCCGCTTAAACTCCTGCTCATAAGCCTGAACCTCTTTTTCCAGGTCCAGGGTGGGTGTGGGCCAAAGCGCTTTCGGTTTCCCCATGTAGATCTTGGCGACTTTGACTTTGCTTTTGCGGCATCCGGGGCTGATGAGTGCGGGATGTTTTGCCCAGCCGACATCCGCAAACGCGCCGGTCGATGCGAGTGAAAGACCGCCGAGAAAGACAGCACTGGTTGAGAGGGTCAACTGAATGAATTCGCGTCGTTCGATTTGAGGGGACATGATTTCTTTACTCCTGTGGGTTTGCGGGATCAATCCATGAGATACTCTCCACCTTTCTGTGGGGATTGTTGCACAAATTGTGGCCTGAGTGCAATCCGGGTGTAGATTTCTCATAGGCGGGACGCCCATGCCATGTGAGGGTATTGGGGGTATGCGGATATCCCGGTCTATGCTATTTTCCCAACACAAAATTGAACCGTTGGAAAGGAAACCCGATGAAGTATTCGGCCGGTTTGCGTATTCCCGTTCTCATGCTCCTTCTGGCATTCGTTCCCGGCTCCTTTGCCGAACCGCTGGTGCTGGTGGAAGACGGCAAGGCGCAGGCGAGCATTGTGATTGGATCCGAGGCAAGCGATCAGGCGAAAGAAGCCGCGCAGATACTGCAAAAAAACATCGAGAAGATGACCGGCGTGGTTCTGCCGATTGCCCATGAAAATGAGAATATCACGGGGACTCGAATTCTGGTCGGCAGAAGCAAGGCGGTGGCGGACCTCGGAGTGGAGGTTCCATCGGGATTTACGTATCAGATGAACGAAGAGGGTTTTGTTTTCAAAACCGTGGGGAAAAACTTGGTTCTCGCCGGAAACGAGGACAGGCACTACCGGGGGACCATTTATGCGGTGCATGACTTCCTGGAAGAACTCGGCTGCCGGTGGTTTTTCCCTGGACCTTATGGAGAGGTCATTCCACACCTGGACCGCATGGTTGTCAGTTCCACAGACAGGTTGGAGCGGCCGGATTTCCGGATTCGAAACCTCTGGTATTCCGGCTGGTTCCCGGCGGATGAACAGGACCAGAAATGGCTGCAAACCTGGTATGACCGGAATAAAATGTCCTCCCTGTCATTCTTGAGCCTGCCGGGAGACGGCAGCATTATTCGATTGGCCCCGCCGGAAAAATACTTCGAGAGCCATCCTGAGATTTACGCTCTTGATGAAGACGGCAACCGGGTCAAAGACATGTTATGCCTGACGAATCCCGAGACGATAAAAATCGCCATCGAGACGATCCGGGAGACATTTCGAGAGAACCCGGATCAGGTGAGTTTCGGATTTGCCCCGCCGGATGGATTCCCGATGTGCCACTGCAAGAACTGTCAGGCGGAGATTCTGGGATTTGAGGGCAAGGGATACGGCGACCCCAGCTTGAGCGATGTCTGGTTCCGATTTGCCAACCAGATTGCCAAGGAAATCTACAAGGAATTCCCGGACCGCTGGCTTTTCACGAACGGGTATGCCAACCGGGTTCGACCGCCGGAAGGAATCGAGTCGTTCAGCCCGAACCTGGGGATCCAGTCGGCAATCATCTCGGCCTGTTCCATTCACCGGATCGGCGACCCCAAGTGCTGGCAACGGATTCTGTACAAGCAAATCCTCGACCGATGGACCAGAGATTTGAATTGCGTATTCATTTACGATTACGATCCGGGGACATCCCTCATCAACCTGCCGTTTCCCTCACTTCACAATCTGAGATATGACATTCCCTATTTCAAAGAGCGAGGCGTATGGGGATTCTGGACCGAGGGAAACAACAATTGGATGGTCACGCACCTGAATTACTATGTGCGTTCGAAACTGATGTGGGACAGCAAGTCAGATGTAGATGCACTGGTGCGCGATTACTGCGAGAAGTTTTACGGCGACGCGGGGAATGCCGTGGAGAAATATATCCGGACACTTGAGAAAGCGATTGAGGATACAACCCTGCATGAGACTTGGGGCCGTCTGATGCAATGGAAAGTGGTCTTGCCGCCGGTGCAACCGAAACTGG
>JAKPRU010000606.1 GCA_029557025.1 Candidatus Omnitrophota bacterium
AGGGACATGGCGGGGATGTGCCCTCCGTGGCATTCTCACCAGATGGGACGAGAGTCCTGACAGCGGACGGTTGTACGGCGAAGCTATGGGATGCGGAGACGGGGACGAAGGTCCAGACTTTCTACAGCCATGTGCTAACTGACCCGACACCGGAATTTCCGGTTTCCATAATTACCTCGTCTATAGACGCGCTCGCATTTTCTCCGGATGGGACAATGATCTTGACGGATAGCCCAATGGATGGGGCAAAGTTGTGGGATGCGGAGACAGGCGCGGGGATTCGGATATTTTCGGGCCATACAGGTCGTGTGACTTCGGTAGCGTTTTCGCCCGACGGGACAAAGATTCTGACGGGGAGTTTTGATGATACGGCGAAGTTGTGGAATGCGGGAAATGGTGAATTGATTCGGACGTTTTCGGGGCATACTAATTGGATCTACTCCGTAGCGTTTTCACCGGATGGAACGAAGGTGTTGACGGGGAGTAGCGATAAAACCGCCAAATTGTGGGATGTGAACACTGGGGTGGAGATCCGCAGTTTTGCTCACAATTCCCAAGTGGACTGCGTGGCATTTTCGCCGGACGGAAAGAAGGTGCTCACTGATGCGAGAATGTGGGATGTGGAAACCGGGACCGAGATCCGCACCTTTTCGGGGCACACGGGTTCGGTGTATTCCGTGGCGTTTTCCCCGGACGGGACCAAGGTCCTTACGGGAAGTCAGGATACCACGGTGAAGTTGTGGGACACGGGGACGGGGGCGGTCATTCGAACATTTTCGGGACATACGGATGTTGTTAATTCTGTGGCGTTTTCGCCGGATGGGACAAGGATCTTGACGGGGAGTGGTGATGGAACAGCGAGGATATGGGAGATTGGGGATCTAGTCTCTGTCCAACATTGGCGCATATATTGACACGTAAGCGGTGAATCATTGCCTGATATATCCATCGCCACCAACATCCCCGCGAACAGCGTCATTTTTGCGGCTGGGTATCACCGGATGGTGTTGCTGTACGACCTGCCGGGAGAGTCTATCTGTTACAAGGGCGCATGGCCGTTTGGATTGAAACAGGCGGTTTTAGGCGGAATCATTCTTCTGGTGCAGATGATGAATCTCCTGACGAAAGTCTTGGCGGATTGCAGACTGAGCACGGCCCGTATCGTGCCGCTGCTTCTTTGAGAGGCATTGGGATTTTGCTCTTGCTGAGATA
>JAKPRU010000610.1 GCA_029557025.1 Candidatus Omnitrophota bacterium
CCTCGCCTATACCTGGCCGGCCGGGAGCGGGGCCAGCGTCGCTGGCTACGACAAGGATTACGAATCCAGCGAATTTACCACGTATCACCTGAAACAAACTCTTCGGGTACTGGCATCGAATCCGAATGTCGAGAATATACACATTCTGGCGCATAGTCGCGGCACGGCCGTCGTGACTACCGCCCTTCGTGAATTGGTGATTGCCGCATTCGCCGGTTCCGAAGATCCACGAAAAGTGTATAAAATTAAAAATCTGGTGCTGGCCGCTCCGGATCTGGATTATCAGGTGGCATTAATGCGACTGGGAGCGGACCGCATCCTTATGGGCACAAAAAGAGTCACTTTTTATGTTTCCAAAGAAGATAAAGCGATGGGATTGGCGGAATGGATTTTCGGCGGTGGAATTCGGGTCGGGGCCATTCAGCCGGATGAAATAAATCCGACCCAAGTGGAAAATATGAAAATAGCGAACTGGGTCAACTTTGTCGATGCGCGGATCCCCGCTTCCGGAATAGGGCACAGCTATTACCGAAAGAATCCCGCCGCCAGCTCGGATCTGATCCAGGTGCTTCGGTACAATCGGGATCCGGGCGAAGAACATGGCCGCCCGCTAAACTTCATTCAGCCGGGCTTCTGGTTCCTTACGGATGACTATCCTCAGGCAAAGCCTCAGTAGTCGGTTTCAGGTGTTTATCCGCGGGAAGAGAACGGTAAAAAGCCTTTAAGTGTGATCGAATTTCGGAAGAGAACTCCGGTGAGTGGATATACGGCTGGGCGATTTCAGTGACCATGTGTAACTGGCGGGTTTCCGGAAACGGCAGCGCATGGCTGATGTAGCCGTCCTGATAGGCCAGTTCATCGGAATACCCGTTCATGATCAATCCGCGGCTCCACTCCATGGGGATCTCCGCGATGTGGTTAATGTGCCGCACCAGCGTAGTCGTGCAGTTACGTCCGATGGCCCGGTAAAATTGGGGGTGAGCGTTCAAGCGGTTCGCCCCTTCGAGAATATCGATCAATAACTCGCGTGTTTTACGCGGAGAAACCGTCGTCGGATAAATATACACCCGCTCCTTGCGATAATTCGTTCGCAGGCGGATCAGATCCCGTTCGTCGGCCAGCACGTAAATCAGCTCGTATTGTTTGAATATGCCCGGGATGATCTCGTAAGTCTGGTCGCGCGCTTTTCGGACCTCTACGGAGACGCACAGATAATCGTTTTCGCCGAAACAGAAACTGAGCATGGT
>JAKPRU010000615.1 GCA_029557025.1 Candidatus Omnitrophota bacterium
TGGGACATCTCCGACCTGGCAGCAGGGGTAAAGGACGAAGCCCAAGTGTATGACAAGCAGCCGTGAGGGTCCCGTAAATCCCTCACCCGACGATAGAGAACATGTCGGCGGGGGTTGGCCGGTTTAATGCTGTCAACCCCCGCCTGACCTCCCCTTTCGACAGGCTCAGGGCGACGCCCGATCTCCGGCGGAGGGAGTACGCGAATACACGTTCCGCCAATAGAGAAAGGGGCGACGCATGTGTCGCCCCTTTCGATAATTGCCTGGAAACCCGGATTCCCCCCTACTTCATCTCGATCACCGTAATAAACGTGTCTTTGGTTTTCTGGCGCTGCACCACCAGGAGAGCCGAATCCTCTCGTTTAGCCAACGCCTCTTTGAATTCCGCGACCGTTTTCACCGGCTGATGATTGACCTGCCGGATCAGATCGTACGGCTGAATCCCAGCATTGGCCGCGGGGCTGTATGGCGCGACATCCGTCACCAAGACACCCGTACCCATGGTATATCCCAGCCTCTGCGCCGTCGATTCCGTCAGATCCTGCAACGTCATGCCGAGATTCTTACTCGTTAATGGCGCGGAGACCTCGGCAACCTCCTCGTTACTCGGTCGCGTGCCGATTGTCACCTGCACCTTCTTTTCTTTGTATGAATCGCCATCATGACGCAGGATTGTCAGGGTTGCTTTCTCACCGGGAGTAATGGCGGCTATTTTGAGCTGCAATTCCGAAGGCCCCTTGATTTTCTCTCCGTTCAGCTCAATGACAATGTCGCCGACCTGTATTCCGGCTTCTTTTGCCGGAGTCCCATCCTGTACACTGTTCACCAGGGCGCCGTCCTGGCTCTTCAGATTCTCGTGTTTGGCGACCTCTTCGCTCACTGCGGTAATCCCAACTCCAAGGTATCCCCTCGTGACCGAACCTTTTTCAATCAGAGCATCTTTGACCGATTTGGCGATATTGATCGGGATCGTGAAGGCAATTCCGGCATAACTGCGCTCAAACGGACTGCCGGTCGCAATCGCCGCGTTAATCCCAACCACTTTCCCATCCAAGTCCACCAGCGGTCCGCCGCTGTTACCCGGATTAATTGCCGCATCCGTCTGAATAAAATCGCCGAATTGGGGACCGCCCATCGGCCCACGTCCTAGATAACTCACTATCCCTGCCGTCACAGATTGGTCCAGCCCAAACGGATTCCCGATGGCGATCACCCATTCACCCACTTCCAACTGGTCGGAATCTCCCAACTCCGGAACCGGAAGGTCCTTCGCATCGATCTTGATAACCGCCAAGTCGGAAACAGGATCCTGACGAGGGGGATTGTTTTTTATATCGACTTTATATGTCTTGTCATGCCCGTCGACTCTCAGCCGGACCTCAATCCC
>JAKPRU010000617.1 GCA_029557025.1 Candidatus Omnitrophota bacterium
TGGGACATCTCCGACCTGGCAGCAGGGGTAAAGGACGAAGCCCAAGTGTATGACAAGCAGCCGTGAGGGTCCCGTAAATCCCTCACCCGACGATAGAGAACATGTCGGCGGGGGTTGGCCGGTTTAATGCTGTCAACCCCCACCTCCCCCTTCGGCAGGCTCAGGACGACGCCCGATCTTCGAGGGAGGGGGTCTTGGGACTTCTTTCTGCGGATGTAGGACTCAGTCGGCACGCCCATCAGCGGGACCTATTCGAGTGGGCAGACGACCTGGGTGATTCCGACGGTTGACCACAATCCCGTATTCCTGAAATTCGCCGAGTAGAAGCAAGAGAGCATATCGGGCGAATTTGCAGAGAGGCGTTTTGAAGATCGTTATAGGAGGATCAAAACAATGTTGAAAAGAATTGACTTCTCAAGATCAATGATGATCACAACGGTAGTGTTTCTGTTCACAGCCGGTTTTGTCACAGAAGCGAAAGCGCAGATTCAACCTATTCGTTCCATTCGTCACCCCTTTAATGACACCTGGATCAAATGTGTCGAGTTCTCGCCTGATGGGACAATGATCGCCACGGCAAATGCGGGGGCGAAGATCTGGGATGTGGCGACGGGCGAATTGCTCAGAACTGTGCATCAAGAAGGAAATTATGTTCAATCCCTGGCCTTTTCTCCCGATGGACGATATCTGGTAACGGGTGACTGGGAAGCGATGGTCCAGATCTGGGATGTGAA
The DNA here is from genome assembly GCA_029557025.1 of Candidatus Omnitrophota bacterium. Lineage (GTDB taxonomy): Bacteria > Hinthialibacterota > Hinthialibacteria > Hinthialibacterales > JAKPRU01 > JAKPRU01. Next base: position 735 of record JAKPRU010000617.1, read on the forward strand.
GACCGGTGAACGGATTCAGAGCATCAAATTCCTTCCCCCGGAAGAGCCGCATGTCGTCCCATGGATGTTTGTGTATGCCGTGACATTTTCTCCGGATGGACGGAGCGTTCTCGCCAATTGCGAAAATTTGACAGCCTTATTCGACGTCAGCACAGGCGTTGAAATGCACCGATTCTATGCGGGCGAGAAATATCTGGCTTTTCTTCCGGATGGAAAGAGTTTCTTGACACGCGGGGGAGGAACTTCCGGGGAATCATACGGCAAAATATTTGATATTGCGACAGGCGAGATGATTCGTGCATTTCGAGGGGGCAGAGCTGTTTTATCTTCTGACGGCAATATTGTTTTGACCGACGCAGGCGGCCAGATGTGGCACACGAATACCGGAGAATTGATACGGGAATTTGCTCCCCTGCGTTCCGGGTCTGTCTGGGACATAGACATTACGCGCGATGGAACAAGAATTCTTCTGGGCTGCACGGGCGCTGCCTATCTGGATGAGTTATCCGAAAAGGAAGGGCGTGTGGAGTTACGGAGGTTTTCATTTGGCGGATCGGAGAGATTCAGCCACGTGAGTATTGCGCCGGATGCCTCCAAAGTCGCGACCGTTGTGGGGAATACGGCATACCTCTGGGACATCTCCGACCTGGCAGCAGGGGTAAAGGACGAAGCCCAAGTGTATGACAAGCAG
>JAKPRU010000215.1 GCA_029557025.1 Candidatus Omnitrophota bacterium
TCTTGCCGGGCCCGATAGGAATCTTGCGCACACGGGAGAGCAACTGGCCGGATTCGTAGGTGCGCTGGACCAAGTTGGCAATGTAGTCCTGGCCCACCAGCCAGCCGCCTTCACTGGGCGTGGCCTCGGCCATACCGGAAATTTCACGCAACTCCCGATCGGTATCTTGCAGGCGGCGGATGAGAGGGTCACGGGCCTTGTCCACATTGGGGTCGGCCGACCGCTTCACGGCAACCAGGAATTCACCGAAGGACCGCCAGGCGGGTTCCTTGACCACCGTCACCTGATCCTTCCTCCCGCCCGCGGGCGGGGTGGCGCCAGAGGAAACATCCCCCGCAGCCCGTTGATCCTCTTCGGAGATGGAGGCCATTTCCTGCTCCAACTCCAGCTGTTTCATTTCCCGCTCCTCCCTCGATTGAAGGCCACGGGCCTGGGATTCCAAATCGGAATAGGTCTTGCTTTCCGCTTCGTTGAGGTCACGGCCCTCGGCTTCCGCCCCGGTCAACAGGGCACGCATTTTGTCGATAACCGCCTTGCGCTCTGCCCGCAACTTTTTGATCTTGTCCATTGATTTGTCCTCTTTTCTATAAAATGAAAATCACCTGGAAACAAAATGAATCCGTCACCACAACTTCAATCGTCGGATTGGGAGTTGAAGAGTTGATTGAGGAGGAAGGTTGCCTTCATCGGAAGGTTCGCTTCCGTAGTTTGTGACTATATACTATCCTGTTCCTAAAACCGGTCTACTGCTTTTTTTATCCCAATTCCAAAACACTCAGATTCAACCGCCGGCGGGCAGTAATGATCCGATCCACCACACCTCCTTTGCACTTCAACCCCAACTGACGGTAGCCGGTCAATCCCACATATTCGCAATCGGTGGAACGGCGGGCGGAAATGTCCGTCTGAGGGTAGGCCGGATACGTTACAGGGGAAACGTCATACAGACGTTCCACCTTATTGATCGTCCGGATCACATTGTGATCCTCTACATTTTCCCACGTCTCCGATTTGATGGTGAAGGCGAAGGACATCTGGTTGACGTCCCCCCGCCGGATGGAGAGTAGAAGATCACGGCCCAACTGAGTATCGGGAGGATCAATCTCAACGTACAACCCCACCTCATCCTCCGACAAACGCAACGTCCCATTTGTCGTGCGACCGAGGATAAGGTTCTCATCGTGATTAAACAGAGCACGTACATCGTCTGTGAGCACATCGGCGAAGGCGCCAGGGGCTATTTTCTCCCGGAAGGAATACAACCAACCCAACTCC
>JAKPRU010000278.1 GCA_029557025.1 Candidatus Omnitrophota bacterium
AGCGCTTACGCCGCGCAGGACTGGGATAATGCCATTCGCATGTTCGACAAATTTCGGCGGGAGTTTCCTACGGATCCTCTTCTCCCCAGCGCCCTGCTGAGGACCGCCACCGCTCACGCGCAAAAGGGCGATCATGATAATTCCAAGCGAGTTTTGGAGACCCTGGTGAGCCAGTATCCCCAGACCCAGGAAGCGGAACTGGCTCGTCGAAGGCTGGCGGATGCCTCCGGATCGTGGTCTGTTCAAATCCAATCCATCGAACAGGGAAATGGAACCTCGCGTTAAGCGGGTCAAAATGTTCTCAGGAGGATTTTGCGCGATCCCCATTGAATGAGAACGTCTCGCCGATAGGCCTCAGAGTGAACCCGATTCTCACCAACAGCAGTCGATTTTACTCCCTATGATAAAACAGATCTGGCCATACCGCCGCTTGCTTCGGGAACTGGTACGGCGAGACCTGCGCACCCGATACAAGGTCTCGATCCTGGGTTTCTTCTGGAGTCTGCTGAGACCGTTTCTGGCCATGGTGATTATCGCGACGGTATTTACGGTTATTGCCGAGATGCCCCATGCTTCCTTCCCGCACATCTCCTATTTTGCGTTTCTGCTTTGCGGTTATTTGCCGTGGACCCTGTTGACCGGCGGCCTGATGGAAGGGACACAGGCGTTGCTGATGAACGCACAGTTGATTAAGAAGGTAGCGTGTCCGCGTGTGCTTTTCCCGCTGGGAGTGGTACTGTCCCACTTGGTCAACACGTTTCTGGCGTTTGTGGTTTTGTTGCCGTTGACATACCTGGTATTTGGATATCCGATTCGGTTTTCCTGTTTGTTTCTGCTGCCGTTGCTGATTTGTGAAACCTTTCTGGTCATTGGTGTGGTTTGGGCGTTGTCGGGATTGAATGTGTTGTATCGGGATGTGACGCAGATTCTGGATTTCCTGTTGCTGGCCTGGTTTTACGCCACTCCGATACTGTATTCCATCAACATGCCGATGGGGGTTCTGGGGCGGTGGGGTTTGCCGGAGTGGCTGGTTTTGCTGAATCCCATGTCCGGCATGATCTACGCGGCGCGGTGGGCGTGTTTCGGCCTGGCGGAGAATGCGCCGTGGAGGATGCCGTCGGGTACATTTCTATTCGGCCTATCCTTTTTTGTCGCGGTTTCCCTGGCGGCCCCGGTTGTGGGATACGCGATTTTCCGCCGTGTTGAGACGCGCGCTGTGGATGCCCTGTAATGTCCGGGTCGGCCGGAAAATCAGATCGGAGAGAACGAATGCGGGCTGCATATCTGGTGGCGCCGTATCGGTTTGAGCGGAGGGAAGTTCCTGCCCCGACACCGGGCAAGGCCGAGGTATTGGTTCGTGTAACAGCGGCGGGGGTGTGCGGATCGGATCTGCATTTCTATTCGGCGGGTCGGATTGGGGAAGTGGTCCTGGATCAGCCGTTTGTGATGGGGCATGAGTTTTGCGGTGTTGTGGAAGATGCAGGGGAGTTTTCCGCAAGTTTTCCCAAAGGGACAAGAGTTGCGGCGGAGCCTTCGATTGCGTGTGGGACCTGCTTCTATTGCCGCGAGGACCGCCCGAATTTGTGCCTGAACCTGACCTTTATCGGATTTCCCCCCAAAGGCGGCGGGTATGCGGAGTTTATTACACTGCCGGGCGAGAATCTCCGTTGTCTTCCGGATTCCATTCCCGATCCCCAAGGCCCCCTGGTCGAAACCCTGGCTGTCGCCATTCACACGGTGGAATTGATGGGCGATGTGAGAGGGAAGAGTGTGGCAATCCTGGGGGCGGGACCGGTGGGTTTGTTGACCTTCCTGTTTCTGCGGTATTGCGGGGCGACTGTGGCTTATATGACGGAGCCGATTGAAAGCCGGAGAGAATTCGCGCAGTTTTTGGGAATGCCGACGGTTTTGCAACCCGATGATTTCCAGTCCATTGCAGAACAGGAGAGAGAGCTGGACGGGGTCGGACCGGAATTTGTGGTGGAGGCAGCCGGGGAGCCGGCGAGTTATTCACAGGCGATGCAGTTTGTCCGACGTGGCGGCACGGTCATCTATTGTGGAATCTACCCATACGGCGCAATGTCGGTCGATTTCACCCCGGCGAGACGAAAGGAACTGCGCATGGTTTTCGTGCGCCGGTCTCTGCCCCGCAACTATTCGGAAGCCATTCGGCTGGTGGCATCGGGTGAGATTGATCTCGCACCGTTCTGCCGCGCCGTGTATCCGTTTGACCGGGTTGCCACGGCATTCGAAGACGCATGGAAGCGGGTCCCCGGACTTGTCAAAGCGATCCTGCATCCCGTGGGATGAGAGAGCGGAGGTCCGAAGAGGTGAGAAATCCGGTCGGTTGGGACAGGAGTTCAATCCTTCTTCTCTCGTGGCTGCCCCACCCAGATCCACACCGGCGGTCCTGAAACACCGACATCGATAACATGCTGCGGAACCACGCCGGGTAACTCGCCGGGACGAACCAGGTAAGCCACGCCCGGATCGTTTGACCGATATCGGCTGTGCATGGATTGACCGGTCGGGAGAAACTCGACATTGGGGATGGTGTGGGATTCAATCCATCGTTCGGGATTTTCCTTGCCGTAGAATAAGAAGAACACTTCGGGATATTCCGCCATTCCGGTGACGACCGCTTTCGGGTACTCCTCGCGATGATCCATCCACCAGCGGATTGCCTCCCGGTAGCCATATTCCCAATAATGAACCGAGTAATATGGGTAGACGGAAAAACAGACAAAGAAGAACAGGATGACTAAGCACACCGTGCAAATGCTCCATATCTCCGCCACTCTCTCGAATAATTGTTCTTTCGAGTATCGAACAAAATAATTCTTTATGCAGAATCCTCCGTCCGCTGAAATCAAGTGCAGAACCGGCAACGCAAAAATGCTTCGCAGCGCATGGGGAATCCCCTCATTGGTACACGCGGCGGAGACCGGAAACAGGACCAGCCAGCCGAGCAGAAGACGCTCTCGGTAGCCGCCATGTCGCACTGTGTTCCAGATTCCCGCAATCAGTAACGGCAAGAGGTAAATCTGTATCTGGCCTGGAAATCCGACGGAATGGCGCAAGTTGGCATCTCCCCCAAAGAAAAGAAAGAACGGCGAGAAATGCGCCAGATAGTTTTTTACGAATAGAAACACAATCTCCGCATAACTCGATGCCCCGAAAATGGAAATCGCCCGAAATCGCCGTCCGCTTTCCTCCGGTTCGGTCAGGATGTGATGCGCCATCGGAACGGCGAAAACGGCAACAAGAATCAACGGGAATCCAACCCACAACCGTTCTTTTTTCTCGAGACGATAAACGACGGCGAGCGCGGATAGG
>JAKPRU010000288.1 GCA_029557025.1 Candidatus Omnitrophota bacterium
CCAGGATCATGGAGCGACCGGCTCACCTTGCCGGCGACACCGCGACAGTAAAAGAGGTCTGCAAAAATGTCTTGCAGCATCTCCAGGAAGAGAGGGACGGCATTCAGTCGTTCTGCTGTCTTTATGCGACCGCACCGCTACGCACCGGTCGGGACATTCTGGGCGCGGCACAGCTTCTTTGCGAACCGGATACGAATTTTGTGATGGCCGTCACAGGATATTCGCTGCCTCCCTGGCAGGCTTTGAAAGAAAGTCCGAGCGGACACCTGGAACCGATCTGGCCCGATCTGATTCAGAAAAAGACCCAGGAAGTGCCGTTCATGGTGGCCGATAACGGCAGCACATACTGGGCGAAAGTGGACGCCTTTCTGAAATACGGATCGTTCTACGGTCCGGGACTGAAAGGATATGTCATGCCGAAAAGTCGTTCCATCGACTTGGACGGGCCGGAGGATTTTGAGATTGTGCGGCTCCTGGTCGAACATCGGATGCAGATGGGGGATTGAACCGCGTTGATTTCAGCATACCGGAGGCCGTTATGGTAGAGATTCGAATCGGCGATAAGAAGTTGGGGGACGGGCATCCATGCCTGATCTCCATGGAAATCGGCGCTACTCACACCGGCGTGGAAAGCGCCAGGAAACTGCTGGATGCGGTGGCGCAAGGCGGAGCGGATGCAGCCAAGTTTCAGACATTGAATGCCGATCGTCTCATGGGGGACCGCTCTCTGCAGATCGAGTACCACACGCCGGACGGCAAGCGTTCGGAATCCGTTTACCGGGCGCTCAAACGTCGCGAGCTGTCCCCCGATGGCTGGCGGGAAGTGCGATCCTATTGCCGGTCCCTGGGGCTGTTGTTTATCTCAACCCCCAGCGACCCCGAGTCAATTGACCTGCTGGTGGACCTCGGAGCCGATGCGATCAAGATCGCCAAGAGCGATATCAACTGTTTCCCCCTCGTGGAATATGCCGCAAAAACCGGGTTGCCGATTATTCTCGACAGCCGGGAACGGTTTGAAGATGTTTGCCGCAGTTATGAGATTTGCCGACAACAGGGCAATGCAAATGTGATGATTATGCACTGCCCGTCGGGATATCCGGCGGAGTCGGCGGGCATTCATCTTTCGGTGATTCCGCACATCCGGTCGATTTTCAATTGCCCGGTGGGGTACGCGGATCATTCGCTGGGGACAAAGATGAATTTCGCCGCCTTGGGACTGGGGGTCGATATGATCGAAAAGACCGTATCACCGGACCGGACAACGGATGCGGTGGAGCATTACATGTCGCTGGA
>JAKPRU010000293.1 GCA_029557025.1 Candidatus Omnitrophota bacterium
AATCTGGCCGCCATCCCTGCCACGGCTGCGAGTGAGGTCAGTACACTCGGCGTAGTCAACGGAGATTTCAAGTTCCGTGTCGTGGATGCAGCCGGGCAAGTCCTGGATACCTATACGGTGTCCGTGGCCGCCACGGACACCGTCGCGCAAGTCGTGGCGAAGATCAACGCATTGGACGGCGAAAAAGGACCCGGCGACGGATTATTCACCGCATCGATTATCGGTAACCAGATTGTCCTATCCTCCAATTTTGACGGGCATGTGTTTCATATCGACCGGGCGGATGACACTTCGGGATTTGTCGCCGCCGTCGGTTTGGATCAACCGACTTTTATCACGGATGCCGAGGTCGATACGTTGGGATTGGCCGTTGCAAGCAGTACCCAGGACACGGCCTCGGTCATCGGATTATGTGATGAGGGCTGGGTGGATGAAGTGGAAGAAAAGAATGTCTTTCGAACCCTGTCCAACCTGTACAACGCGCTGCTGCAAGACGATACGGAGGGGATCGAGCAGGCGATCAGCGACATGGATATCGACCTGGACGTTTTGCTAAATGACCGAACGATCGTGGGAGCGCGTATCAACCGTCTCGACTCCACCAAGTCACGGATTACGGATAGCGAGGTGTTTCTGCGGGAACAGCTGTCCCTGATCGAGGATGCAGACTTGGCGGACCTGATTACGGAGTTGACGAGCCGCCAGAGTACCCTGGAGGCAGCGCTGTCGGTAAGCGCCAAGGTACTGCAAATGACCCTGTTAGACTTCCTTTGAGAGAGGCGCACGGCGCTTCCTAATGCCGGAAACAGCGTTGGCCTGTAAAGACCATGGTTGCGCCATGCTCGTTGCAGGCTTCCACAACCTGAAAATCGCCTTGAAGCGAATCACCGGGTTGAATAATGGATCGGATCCCTGCGTCCAGGAGGGCATCCGCGCCATCACGGTAGGGAAAGAAGGCATCGGAAACTCCGGTTGCCCCCTCCAGTCCGGCGCGCTCGGCACGGACTTGCTCGTCAATTTCCTGAAGGATACATTCCGGGCCATTTCCCTGTTTGATCTTCAGGGCCAACGCATCGTAAAGCATCCCGAATCGTTTGTGGGCCAGAAGCGCCCGCCGGGATTCATACGCCTTCGCAACCGCCAGCTTCGCCATGGACACCCGGTCCTGTCCGCCCGCTCCGATGGAAACCGTCGCAAGATCTTTGACGATCAGGACCGAATTGCTGGTTACTCCGGTCTCGATAATCCAACCGAACCACATATCCCGCCACTCGGCCTCGGTTGGGGGACGCCGGATGGACGCCGTGCGACCCGTGCGGACCAGTTTGCCGTCTTTCATCACACGTTCCGGCACATCCCTGGGAACAAGACCATGAGTGCGGATGTCCTCCCACGAGCGAATCAGCGTTTTTTCTTTGCCGATTGTGGGGATGTAAGACCACTGCGGAATAACGCACCCATCACAGAGTGACTTGAATTCAAGGAATCGATGTCCGATCAATTCGTGAACCTTGTCGATATTTTTAATTCGGATGATTCGGAGGTTTTTTCGATTTGAGAGAATATCCACAGTGCCCGGTTCATAGTCGGGCGCACAGACTACCTCGAAATACCGGGCAGCGACAGCCTGTGCGGTGTCGCGATCCATCGCCCGATTGACTACCAGGGTTCCGCCGAAGGGAGCGATGGGGTCCGCCTCCCACGCGCGGGTAAACGCCGTAACAAGATCGCCGGCCAGCGCCGCGCCGCACGGGTTATTGTGCTTGAGGATGACCGCCGCCGGCGTTTTGTGGAAATACTTGATGATAGACAGCCCATTATCCATATCGGTCAGATTGGTCTTACTGGGGTGTTTGCCGGATTGGATGAGGGATTCGCTGTCCATGGAGCCGACCAGGTTTCCGGTGCGGATCATTTCCAGGCCACCGAGCAGAATATGACCGTTGACCGGACGATACAGCGCGGCTTCCTGGCCGGGATTCTCGCCATAGCGCAGGCCACGATCCACTGTTTCCCCCGCATCGGAATCGAAAATCTTCCAAGTCATTTTCTCGTAGATCAATTGCCCGCTTCCATCCCCTTCCAATGGCGGTCGTTCCTCGCTGAAAGCGAGTTTCATGTATTTCGGAAAATGGTCGTCCAATATGGTCTGGTAGTCCTTGAGAGCCATCATGGCCTCCTGAATGGGATGATGAATGGTAGGACAGACCTCCGCGCCTGTCCCTCCTTGTGGTCATTCATTGCGGCTGGAACCTTACACGCAGAATGGTTGCCTCCGGCGGGCTGAGAAACCGAAACGGAAGTCTGGGAGTCACCCCAAGCCCGGGACTGACAAACAAGGTTGTTTCCCCAATCTGTGAGATGCCCATCGCCATCCTTTTTGGAATGGGCGAGCGGGTAACCAGGGCGCCCAGCCAGGGTAAACGCAGCTGTCCCCCGTGTGTATGCCCCGAAAGGATCAGCGCCACCTTGCGATCCGCCAACTCCCGATACACTCCAGGCGAATGCACCAGGGCTATCACTGTTTCATTCTGTCCCACATCGGCAAAAGCCTGATCGATATCATCTCTCTCGAGATACGGATCATCAATCCCGACAATGCGAATTGGATATCCGCCGCAATCCACCACGAAGGAACTATTGAACAGACACCGGACTCCCAGTTTCTCCAGAGTCTCCCTGGCCCTGGTGATATCTTGCATCCGGTGCGTGGCATGGGGGAACTTCCCGAAGACCTCCGTCCAGACGTACCGGTAATAATCGTGGTTTCCGAACACGCCAAAGGAACCATATCGTCCGGCAATTCCCGACAGCGCCTCTTCCAGAAGGGGAGCATCCCCGGGATCTTCGAGGAAATCGCCGGTATAAAGAACCAGGTCTGCTTCCACATTCCGCAGCGACCGAAGAAATGCCGTCAACCGTCGGCATCGCGGGACGAGGTGCAGATCGCTGAGATGCAGGATAGTCAGCCGTTCCGGGCCGGGGAAAGGCAATACAATGGACCTTTCGCGAAGGCGATAGTTCAGTCGCTCATACAGCACGGCCCAGAGGACGATGCCGATAACGAGGATTGCCGGAATCAGCCATACCATCAGGGTGGGGTCCATCAACTAAGCCAATTGAGAATTCATATACTGAAAAAGGAACCTCCAGTGTGAAGGTTATTCCGTAAGATTCAAGATTGGATCGCAAACGGTTCCCCGTGTTGACAGGGTTTACACGGCTGGTCATACTAAGCCTCACCCCTCGACCCCCTTTCCAAGTATGGAGAAGGGGAGAAGAGTCGAGTGGCACAGGCTTCCAGCCTGTGGTGTTGTGAGACAGCAGACGAATAAAACAGGGTTTTGCGGGTATTGAATTGGGAAACATGGGAGTTTTCAATGCTGTGAGACTCAGGTGAAAAGTTGTGACGCTGATAGACATTATTCGATTTCTGATCGTACTGGGCCTGGTAATCGTAGTGCATGAATTCGGGCATCTGATCGTGGCCAAGTGGGTGGGCGCGCGTGTGGAACGGTTTTCCGTGGGGTTCGGAAGAAAATTGTTTGGGGTGACCTGGCACGACACGGAATACATCGTCTCCCTGCTTCCGCTTGGCGGGTATGTCAAAATCAGCGGTATGGAACCGGGGGATGAGTTGAAAGGAGAACCGTGGGAGTTCCTGTCCCTTTCAACTTGGCGCCGAACGGCGGTGGTGCTTGCCGGTCCGGTGATGAATTTCGTGTTGGCCGTGTTTATTTATTATGTGTTGTTCATTGTGCCGGGCGAACCGGTGATTACTACGACCACCATTGGCTTGGTCCGGGATGGTGGAGTCGGCTGGGAGATCGGGTTACATACCGGAGACCGGATTGTTCAGGTGAACAACACGCCGATCACAAGCTGGGACGATCTTATCTCTACACCGGAGATTTTCACATCCGGCGATCTGACCATTCAGATCGAACGCGAAGGGAATCGGATAGAAAAACGGCTGTCGCCGCCTCCAGCGATAGGGACTTTGGAATCCCAGTTTACCGAGGAACAGCTGGCGGAGCGGCTTAACCGGGACGGGCTTCTTGTGCGGACCGTCCAGAAGGACAGTCCGGCAGCGCGGGCCGGACTTGTTCCAGGATGTGTGATTACATCGGTCAACAGCCGGCCCTTGGTGTCGGCCCGCGAACTCGCCAAAGAAATCTCCCAGCACTATACCCAGACCGAAGACGGGGCTTTTGTTGCGAAACCGCTGCGTCTGACGTGGCTGGACCCCAACGATGTCATCCGGGAAGCCGAGGTGCAGCCGGATTTATTTTTCCCGGCGGACGATGCAGAGCCGTACCATCCGAAAGCCCGTATCGGCATCATTTTCACACCGGAAGAAACGGTGCAGGACGTGTTTATTCCCTTCCATGCCCGCCTCGATATTGCGCCACGCCTGGAACCGATTGTTGGAGCAGTAAAAGAAGGCAGCCCTGCGGAGAAAGCCGGAATTGTCGGCGGAAGCCGTGTGATTGACGTCAACGGCGAGCCGCTCAATGACTGGAATGTCCTTGTGGAAAAGGTACTCGCCGCTTATACGGTTGAGGGAGAAACGGCACGGGGGATACCGCTCGAACTCACCTGGATTACCCCGACACAGGAAGTGCATACGGCTACGGTTACCCCGGAAGTCAGGGCCGAAACCATCCCCAGCCACCGTGGACTGACAACCGGTGAGAAGGTTTATGTTGCCCAACTCGGCCTGTCCCGCCAGACCGAGCGAATCCATTACGGAGTGATCGGGGCGGCCCCGAAAGCCGTCGAGAAAATGCGGGATGTGTGCAGCATGATGTTCTATTTCATTTACAAAGTCATCAAAGGAGAATATTCCAGCAAGAACCTGGGCGGGCCGGTTGCCATCGCGCAGCTGGCTGCCGAGACAGGGCGATGGGGATTGGAGAAATTTTTTGATTTTATCGCGCTTCTTTCCGCTAATCTCGCCATTCTGAACCTGCTGCCGATCCCTCCCCTGGATGGCGGTCATGTTGTGCTTTACCTGGCGCAGGGAGTCCGCAAACGCCCGGTTACTCTCAAACAGATGGAAACGTTCGGAAAGATCGGGATTATTTTAATTATTCCCCTGATGCTGTATTTCTTCTTTAACGATCTGGAACGGGTCGGACTGTTTCGATGGATGAAAGATCTTTTGCAGGCCATCTGGCCGGGCTGATCGGCAACATCTCTGCAGCAGCAGGCCGGCATCAATGTTGAGGCAACCCGAAGCGTATTCCCGGGAGAGCGAGCCTCCCAAGCCTGTCTCCGAAAGATCAAAGCGTCTTCCTCCGGGCAATCATGTCAACTTAAGGTTGTCGTCATTCCGGCGAAAGCCGGAATCCAGCGATCGGGGGCAACATCGCGCGTTTAGATCTCCCTGTATGCACTCTGCAGAATACAAGAAAACCGGCATGATCCGATTACACTACCGTCTCGGGCGGTGTCATCGTTCTTTCTGGATTCCGGCTTTCGCCGGAATGACGGTTACAGGGTCCCCTCTCCCGCCAGCTAAACGTCCCCCTCTCCCGCCGGGAGAGAGTTGGGGTGAGGGAAAGAAACTCCACCTTTGCACATTCCTTCTCTTCATTCTACTTCTATTTCTGCCCAACCTTTTCTGCCTTCACTCCTATTCACAGCCCCTTCAGTTCTATGAACAGCTCCAAGTGCAACGTATCGAGGGGCGAGTGGCCGGATTGATGTATTGACACCCGACCGACAATTGGTCACAGCAATTCGTTTTTCGGCCAATGCGGTTTTCTGGCCGGAGACCATCGAACAAACCGACGTGAAATCCCGACTGACCCTGCGATTCAGTAAGTTTCAGTGCCAGGAAAACAGCGGATTGGAACTGTCGGAGGATTCCGCCATCTCCGTGGTCTGGGACGAGGATGAGAAGTTTCCCGAGGTTTATTTTCTGATGGGAATCAAGCAGTTCGATGCCGTATCCTGGGAGAAGACACAGGGCCGGATTCCGTTTCATTTCCTGATTTGCGCACTTCGTGAGTCGGAGGTGTTTCATCAAAGCGGCTGGCTGATCCCCACACCTCTCTCGGAGCCGTTTTCTCTCCAGTCGGCGCCACACGGGGAGTGTCCGGAAATCCGGTCCGCATGGTCGGAAGACTGGTCTTATACGCCCGCCCTGGGATGCCATCCCATCCCTGCAATCGGACTCTGGGCCGCCCATCGAGGGCAGTATATCGCATACGATTTCAGCGAAACCCGCCTTTCCGACAATAGTGAGAAGAACGTCGGGACCGCCTGTTGCCGCCGGTATGGGTATTATCGTCAGTTCATCGCTCTGGTCTATCCGACCAGCTCTAAGAGTGTCGATGAGCTGGTTTACCCGAAGGCCGATGACCGGATTCTGAGCCACTTCCGGCTGGTCTGGTCGATGGATTTGCCGCCGGAGAAGGATCCGAACCGGTTCCTGATCGGCAGGCTCGCGAGCCTTGCGCCGAATGCGCTCCCTACGGTTCCCAAGGTGAATGACTTGAACTATATGCCCGGCCCGACGCGCCTGAATTCGTTTACCGAGCCGGTCCCAAGGCCTCTCATCGGGCCGAGTTCAGAGGTCCGGGATACCGAGGAGAATACGCTTTTGATCGATGGTTGGAAGACACATATCGGGTCCATGGTGGACCGTGCCTTTGCCCGGCGCGACGCGCAGGGAATTGCCATGCTGCACGAGCAGACCCAGAGACTCCTGTCCCTTGGGAAACGGTTTCGGGTGGATCAGGACCGCTGCTTTTACTGGGAAAAACCGATTCGGGGAAAACAGCAGGAGGCATACGGGGGCGAGGCCGCGCAAACCCTCCACAACAGTGATGGATTCGCCGCTGCGCGGATGTTGCTGAATCTGTGGAAATACGATCCGAAACCGGAATACCTTGAGGCGGCAGAAGGTGCATTGAACTGGGCACGGCATATCGTCTGGACCCGGAATGAGATTCCAATTGCCCCATCCGTGCCGTTTACCGTCGGCGGCTCCCTGCCGATCACGTTCTTGCTGGATTATCACCACCTCTTTCGGGATGACCAGGAACGCGGAGATCGTGCGCGTGAAGCCTTGGACTTAGCGGTGACATTTGCATATCGGTATCTCCCCGTGTGGCTTTACGACAACAACCGCGAAGATGCTCTCGATTCCACCTTTCTTCTGGAGCGGAATGCCGGGCGCGAATGGGCAGGGTCCGCGTGCGGGAACGAAGTAACCTGGCAGGTCGAGGCTGTGGCGGATGTCGCTGTCAATTCGGGCGATCCTGGCCTCAAACATATCCTGCGCGGCATCCTGGAGCGCTGGCCGCTGCTGTACCGTGAACAGGATTCGCCCTCGGTTACGCAGTACGATGCCGCCTTCACTGAGCAGTTCGGTTTGTATCCGGGGTGCGCTGTGGGAGCAGGAAACCGGGCAAGTTCCGGGTGGGCGGAACCATTTCACTTGTTGTACCCGGTAGGCGATACGGAGGTGCGTGTCGTTTGCGGAGAGGCAGATTGTTTTGTTACCAATCGCGGGGGAAAGCATACGGTTGTTGAGAACTACCGCACGGACGGCAAGTCAAGATTCTCTTTCCGGGTTCGCCGTTCCCTGGAAGTTCCGTTTGATCTCGCGATCACCGCGCTCCGCGTAGACTTGAATAGTCTCCCCGTAAGCGTAAAACGCGGGCGCAAAGCCATCCCGCTGCAAGAGGGAGCCGGTGTTCTCCACTCCGCCGAGCGTTTGGATTCGCTCATCCTCCGGCAGATCAAGAATGGCGACACAATTATCATCGGCGGTGAGTTCCCCAAAGAGAGAAGAAAAAAATCCCGCCAACCTCATGTGGAAAAGAAAACCCAAAAGGCCGACATCCCGCAGACGGGTCTGTTTGTAATCCACCATCCCGGAAAAACCGAGCGGCTGATCGGCGATTGGCTTGATAACAATTCCAAGGCCGGACTGTTTACCGGATTGCAGTATGCTTATGGGATACCGTTTTCTGTGGAATCGGACGAATGGGGAAATCCGTCGGCCTGGCGGAGCAAGATCGATATCGACCGCTCGCTTCGGGGCAGGCATCTGTTTCTGTTCTGGATTCCGGATGGGCCGAACGCAGAGATCACTCTCGATACCGGCCGGGGGAAAAAGCAACGGTTCAATACCCGGGACTGTGTCATGGTTCGGCAAGGCTGGCCGCCGATTTTTCACTGGACACTTTTGCTTGCCCACCTTCCTGGAATCTCCACCGAGAAGACTCGCCACATCGAAATCAGCAGCGGAAAGGTGATTGCCCTGACTTCTGCCCCGGGAATCTCCCCGGCATGGACAAGATTCTGCAAAACTTCGAAAACACGACCAGCCGAACGGCCGGCCAATCGCTGAAAGACGTTGG
>JAKPRU010000118.1 GCA_029557025.1 Candidatus Omnitrophota bacterium
CTCCAGACCGATGAATCCTCCGCCCACAACCAGCATGGATCGCGGGATAGCGGTCAATTCCAAGGCCTGGGTGGAATCCCAGACAGGCGGGCCTTTCAATGCCAGTCCGGGGATACCGGCGGAGACCGAGCCGGTTGCGAGGATGGCATGTTCAAAGGGCAGGAGGTCCTCACCGCCATCCGGTCGTGCGATCTGCAAGGTGTGGGAGTCCGCAAACCGCGCATGGCCGACAATCCGCTCAATGCTGCGTCGTTTGCAGAGATCGGCCAGCCCAAGGGCCAGTTTTCGGACGATTTCCTCTTTCGAGGCCCGGACCTTTTCCAGGTTGATTTGAGGTTCAGGGAATTGGATACCGAATCGGGCCGCATCGCGGGCTTCCGAGAGGATCTGGGAAACGTGCAGAAGGGCCTTGGAGGGAATACACCCGTAACGCAGGCAAGTTCCGCCGGGGGTGGGATGACGGTCGATGAGGACGACCTTCATTCCCAAGTCCGCCGCCAGAAATGCCGCCGCGTATCCGCCCGGCCCGGCGCCGATGACAGCAAGGGAAGACATTGTTTACTTAAGAATTAAGAATTAAAAATTGAGAAACGTATTATGAAGGACAAAGAGGGAAGGGGAAAGAGCAGGGTTTTGCCGTTCCGTTGCAGGACCGTTTTCAAAGCGTTGCATTTCCAGACAAAGAATCCCAGTAAGATGAATCGAGGAAGATTGCTCCGTGACTCTTGTTGAAATTTTGATTATGTCGGTCGGGCTGGCCATGGATGCCATGGCGGTCTGTCTGGGGATCGCCGCGGCGGGGCTGAGCGCCGGCGGTCGCGCGCGGTTTCGTCTGGCGTTTCATTTCGGTTTGTTCCAGTTTCTCATGCCGGTGATCGGCTGGTTTGCGGGCACGAGCATCGAGCGGTTTATTGCGGTATTCGACCATTGGGTCGCATTTGCGCTGCTGAGTTTTGTGGGTGTGCGCATGATCCGCGCCGGATTGCGCGAGGAAGGCGAGTCGTACGCGACCGATCCGAGTCGGGGGATCACGCTGGTCATGCTTTCCGTGGCGGTGAGTATCGATGCGCTTGCGGTCGGTCTCAGCCTGGCGATGGTGCACATTTCGATTTGGTACCCCAGTGTGATTGTCGGTGTGGTGACCGGTGCGCTTTCCATGCTGGGACTTCTGCTGGGCGACCGGATTGGGACCCGATTCGGACATCGCATGGAGATTGCGGGCGGGGTGATTCTGCTTCTGATCGGCATTCGGATTGTGGTTTCCCATGTCTTGTTCTAATATGGGTTATTATGGATTGTACGAAGGCAAGTTGATCGAACCGGAATATGCCGGGTCACGCCGACAAGAGGTAGAAAACATGTCATCACGAAATGCTTTGTTACTCACCCGGATGGTGGTATTTTCCGCGGCGTTCGGGGTTCTCTGTGCCATCGGGTGCGCTCAGACGCAGACAACGGATAACAGGACAACATCAGAATCTCCGCTTCTCCAGTTGCGTGAAATGGATATGCACCTTCATGCGGGGATGGAACGCCGGGTTCCCCTTGATGAATGGGTAGAGTTGGCCGCGTCGGACGGTCGGAAAGCAATGCTGCTTCTGGATCACATCGAGCTCTACCGAAAGACACAAGCGGAGTATGAGTCTTGGGCCAGGGAGGACGGCTTTCGGTTGTGGTATCCGGTTGGTTCGGCGGGGCACAAGGCGCTGATGGCGGATTTCGATCGGGTGGCAAAGAAAAGGAGAGGGGATCTGCTTATATTCAAGGGTTGGGAGATAGACTCACGGGAGCTGGACGGCGACCTGGAGACCGAACCGATGCGCATGGCGGATGTTCTCGGGTGGCATATCTCCCCGAACAACGGCGGAGAGGCCCCCGATGGACAGCTCCTGATTAAGCGCGCGAAACAACTCCAGGCGCTTCAAAAGGAATTCCCGGTCCCGATGATTCTGTTTCATCCGTTCTCGATGCGAATTGAAAATATCGTGAACACGGCCCAGAAACAGGGACGGGATATCTCGACGATAACAGTGGAGGAGTACCGATTTTTCCAGCCGGGGGAACAGGAACAACTGGCGGAAGTGCTGCGGGGGAGATCGATTTATGTGGAGATCAACCGGGCTTATGAGGGCTGCTGGAAGAATCCCGTGGTTCGTGAGGCATTTATCGCGGACATTCGTCCGCTGGCGGAGGCGGGAGTACAGTTCACGATTGGGACCGACCACCATGGGCTTCGCGAAGCGCAGCAGCCGTTTCATCCGGAAGAGTATTGCGGCGAATTGGGCGTCACACCGGAAAACGCGAATGGGATCATTCGGGAACTCCGATTGAAACGATAGTGAACAGAGGGAATTGAGTCTGCGGAGTTTCGCAGGGCAGAGGCGAATAGGGGCGGAGTTCTTGTGTGGCCGGAGGGGAGAGAATTTCAGTCGAACTTCTTTGTCATGTCGGTGATCACATCGGATGATCGGAACCCGATGCAGAATAGAGTCATTGTCACGATGAGTACTCCCGCGGCACAAGCCAAACGGAACCAGGTATGTCCGACGAGGCTGCCTCCAAGAAAGACGCAGACCGCCGCATCGGGCAAGCTCCCCAGAAGCGTGCCCCAAAAGAAACTATGCACGGTTACCGGACTTGCTCCACAGAGGAGATTGGTCAATTGATTATGTCCGACGGGAAACAAGCGAATGAGCAAAACCACGAGAAATCCGCGTTCACGAAATTGTTTGTCCAGGTGGGGGTAGCGGTTGAATTTCCGGCGCACCCAATCCCCCGCAACCCAGCGGGCGAATCCGAAACTGATCAGTCCGGAAAGGAGAGTTATCGTCTGAACCCAGAGGATTCCACGAAAAGAGCCGAACAAGGCGCCGGCAATCCCCGCTAATATCCGTCGCGGAACTCCGACGATCAGGATCAGGGTTCCAATCAACAAGAATACCGATTGGGTCCACGCACCGAATGCCTTGAGGTCCTCTCCCCACCTGGGGATTTGCGATATTTGCAGGAACTCGGCCAGCGAGGTATGACGAATCAGAAGAATGAGGCCAAGCAAAACCCCGACCGCGATGAGCGATCGAACAACAGGCGGGGGGACGGATGGTATCTGCGGGTTATTCCTCATGGCTTTTCTGTGTCCGTTCAGAAGAAAACAATCGATATTTAAACCAACGAACAGCCAAACAGTCCAGGATCCCCCGCCATAAGCGATTCCCAATACCGTACTTGGATTTCCCGAATTGTCGCGGTCGATGGTTCACGGGCACCTCTACAACACGAAAGCCCTGGAATCGGGCCAGGGTGGGCAGGAAACGATGCAATCCATTGAAACGCGGCAGTTCATGCACGACCTCGCGTTTCAGAACGCGGAGCGAGCATCCGGTATCGACAATGCTGTCCCCTGTGATGAGATTTCGGAAGGCATTTCCAATCCGGGAGGAGAGCCGCCTGATCCAGGGGTCCTTGCGCCGAGCGCGGATGCCGCACACAAGATCCGCATTCGAGAGATACTCCAACAGAATCGGAATGTCGTGGGGATCGTTTTGCAGATCCGCATCCAGGGTTACAAGAATGGCTCCTCGGGCCATCTGAAATCCCGTGGAGATCGCCGCACTCTGGCCCCAGTTGTTTGTATGACGCACCAGTCGAACAGCGGGGAACTCGGCCCGGATCTCCCACACACGGGCCACCGTCCTGTCTGTGCTGCAATCATCTACAAAGAGGATCTCAAAAGATTTACCAAGCGGAGTCAATACCTCAACTAATTCCCTTACGAGCGGACCGATATTCTCCTCCTCGTTGTAACAGGGAACCACTACGGAGAGATCGACAGAAGACTCAGTCATTCCAGCATCCTGCATCGCTCATTGTGTAAAGAATGATCTTCGTGGAGAGTTACCCGACAGTCAATATCTCGTGCGGCGGATATCTCCGATCCGAAGTCCAGTTCCCAAGTTTCTCCGGGAGCCAGGATCCCATTCTTTACGATTTCCGGCTGTGTATTGCTGATACGGGCGCGCAAGGGGCAAGGAGAGTCGGAGACATTGGATAGAATCACTTTTCCGCAAGGTTGTTTTGCCCGAAACAGCAGATTGTTATTGGGGGATTCCTGCAAATCTGCTCCGTCCATTCGAATAAGAATAGGGCCGGCGAAAGTCGCCATGCGACGGGTGTATTCCAGTCGCGGGTGATTACTGATGATCCGCAGATAGGGAGGGTCGGTATCGGGCCGGCGAAGGACTTCATAAAGCGGGGGAGCGGCCATACGCCGGAGAGCCTCGACGGTTTCGGTGGCCTTCACAACCAGAAAGGCGGCATAGTCGGATTTCAGGAGCGGCGCAGCGCGTTCCGGCGAAATAACCGGCTTCATTGTGTTGAGTTCGAATTGCAGAGCGTAAGGGGAATCAATGTGGATCAGTGGAAATTCGCTGCCGACTTCTCGGCGGATTACACGAGCCAACTCCTGTGTCCAACGGGTTCGCTGCACAGGATCGCTATGCCCTCGAACAACGTGAAGGTAAATGAAAGCAAAAAGTAATGAAACCAATACCGACACGGCGGTTCCATAAAGAATATGCTTCGTATTGTAATGACGAAGCACATTTGAAACTTCCGGTGCGGCGATCAACGCCGCCGCCGGTAACAGCGGAAAGAGGTGGTCAGGGCGCTGGTGGGGAGAGACCGAAAAGATCAGGAGGCCGAAAAAAAAGTAGCAAAACCAGAAACGCTCGAATCGGCGGATGGTGTGATCCGCCGATGGCCGTTTCACGATCCGCCAGAATCCGAAGCAGGCCGCAATACTCCACGGTGCAAAACGTGCAAGAAAATAGAGCGGGGGGTTGAATAATGCGTGCCCGGGAGGGAGTCGTTGTTTACCGTCCAGAAGCGCATGACCGACCAGTTCTGTTCTGATCACCCGGTCGATAAGCGCCCGGCCCATCTGCGCGTATGCAAGAAGGAACCATCCTGCCGTTATACAGAGGAAAAGAAGTATGCCGGTAAGATGAGAGCCACGGAGCGGAGGAAACGGCTTTCGATCATACTTTTCCCAGACAATTGCCCACAGCCCGCCAAGGGCGATGAGGACTCCGAGCGGGCCTTTGGTGAGAACGGCTGCCGCCGACATGAGCCAGAATCTCGTCCACCCTTTTCCCTCAACCCAGGCGGTGTATGCGAACCACGCTGCCGCGAATACGGTTAATGAGAACAGCGGGTCTGTCCGGGCAAGACAGAGTTGTCGGAGACTTGTGGAGGAAAGCAGATACATGATGGCGGCAAGGAATCCGGCCATCCGCCCATAGTACATGCTTCCCAATGCCGTCAATAACCATGAAACGCCCAACACGGACAAGGCGCTGGGAAGGTACAACGTGAATCGACTGATGCGACCGAACGGGAGGGTTACAAGCGCGGCAAGCCAGGTATACAGGGGCGGTTTCGAGGTAACGGCTCCCGACACATCCCTCTGGCAGATCCAATTTCCGTTGCGCACAACATCCAACACGTAGGCTGCCGGGCGTTGCTGGTCTTTGTCCATCAGGTCCGAAGGACTTGAAAGGTTCACGGCAAACAACGCCGCCCAAGTAAGGCTGATAAACAGGAGAAGAACGAGAGGAGTCAAAGCGAGGTCCTCTCCGGTTCCATCGCGCGGAGAGAAAAAGTGTCCTGTCCTTCCTGCCGGAGAGGCAAACAAACGCTTCGGGAACATACTGACCTTCTTCAGTGAGTTCAAATGCCGGTCGGGGTCCCGACAAGATGAAAACTCTCGACGGGAGGCCGTCTCACGATGCAATTATAGCGAGAGAAGGTGCGCTTCTCCCCGTTCCCTATATCCTCTTTTTGAATCCGGTGCAAAATACAGACGAATCAGGCCGTGTCCCTCGCGCCTTATGTGTCATTCGCCCAATGGAACTGCGGGGGAAACGCCCTGTCGAACCATCCCCGGACGCGATTTTCTGAGACCGCTGGGCTTTGGAGGAACGAGCGTCTTTGTTCCACGCACATCGCCAGCTGCCAAGCCCCGTGATTCCGGCAAAAGATGGAATCCACGTCACGGGCAGGATGCCGGTGCCACGCCGCATTGTGGCTATAATTCTTTCCCGCTCCGGGAGGGCGAAGATTCCGCTGAATCGTGCGGTCTTCGGCCCTCCTTTGGCGGACATACAGTCCGCCTGTCGCAAGAAATCCGGCCTGTTATTCCTGAGGCTGGATTTCCTCCTGTGTCGTGATGCGCACAGTTTTCGTCCACACGTCGGAAACCACGCACAGGTCATTCACTGCGACCGCCTTCAGCGTCACCGTAATCGTCCCCGGCGCACCACGCGGCACAAATTCCACCATCCCCGTATTCTTCCAAGTTATCTGGGGTTCCGTCAGTTCGGATGGTTGCGTATTTGGCCCCAAGTTCGGCAGGTCGTTTCCCGCAATCCAAACGCTGTGCCAGACCCTGTGTCCGTTGGGATCGCTTGCACTCAACAATGCGTTACCGAATCTCGCCCGGGATATGCTCATCTCGGACGGGAAGTCCACATCATGAATCAGCGGTGGCTCAACTTTTTCTCCCCGTGTTATTCCTTCCGCAGTGTTCTTGAGATCATTGTCAATGGCACGGATTACGGTAGCCGGATCAAGCACGCTCGTGGCTTGAATCTTAACGAACACATTGTCGCGCACAAACACGTCCGGTAGTTTCGAGTTCGGATTGATCCAAGTCACGTATCCCGGATCGTCCGTCGAAAGAACAGGCGGGTCGTATGTCATTTGGATGCTATTCAGAAAGAGATTTGCAGCCAGCAGAGCATCCCGGTGGCTTCGGAAAACGCCGATTTCCAAAGATATGCCTCTCGGATCTCTCGGCCAGGCCATGGCCGCCATCGCCCCCTCAGCCGTATTTGCGTGAGTAAGCGATCGTGGTGGTGGAATGCGGTAGTCAAACCCGATACCGAAATCCGCAGGACCAAGCACATCCCGTTCAAATTGCGAAAAATCAGGTATGTGTCGCTTAAGTACGTTGGCCAGATCGACACCGGTGATTGGTAACTCTGGTTCACTCAACACAAGAACCTCGTGTCTGGCAACCATTACCGAATCGCTCGCCGCGGCATTCGGAAAGAACAGAAAGAGAAACAGCAGTTGCGGTATGAGAAATGTGGTCACATAGCGGCAAACCGATCGCGCGAAAGAAGATTGCAAGCATGCCATGGCGACATTTCCTTTCTTGCCCGGGAGGGCGAAGATCCCGCCGGGCCACTGTGTGCGATGCTCAGTCCCGTCGGGGCTTCGCCCCTCCTTTGGCAGACATACAGTCCGCCTGTCGCAAAACACCCAGTCTCCTATTCCTGAGGCTGGACTTCTTGCGGCGGCGCGATACGCACACGTGTTCTCCACACTGAAACCAAACATAGATCATTCATGGCCACGGCGGGTTCTGATGTAGTGTCTTTCACGCATTGCGGGGCGACAATCACTCGATTGTCCACGCCACACTTCATGTTGTTTCGCGTTTGTTTGCTCGCACGGGGGGACCCGGATGCGGACACCCTTCCGCTTCCGGCCCTCCAGATTCAGGGTAATTTCCTCATGACTTTCCTCCCTTTTGCATGTCCTTTGCGACAGGCGGACGACCGCTATATTGGTGTATATCGCAATTCTTCTGCGACGTCAAATAATTTTGGATGGTTTTTTTTATCCCCGGGGGCCAAGAGGAGACTCAAATTTGGATTTCCGTTGTTTGCGCGCCTCCGCGAGCAGGGAACGGATTCGGTGGGTAATTTTCATGCGGGTGGTGTGTTCGAGATGCGCGATTTCATCGCCGAGCATATTCATGCTCTGGGAGTAGATTTCCTGCTCGTACTTGGACAGATCCTGAACTTTAGCCTTATTGAACAGGCGTCGGATGATTTCGGCGAGTTCAAGCGGGTCCCGTCGTTTGAGCTGATCGCGGGCCTGATCGATATCGATCGCGTAGAGTTGCGGAGTTTCATCCTGATCCTCTTCGAGGTAAATTGGTTCCGCGACAGTGCCGAGTACTTGTTCGGCGAGTTCGGGGTCCATGGGAGCGCGAAGCCCCCCCGTGTGGGCGGCGGAGAGGGGAACCATTACTTTGACTTCCCCGGCTTGAAGGACATACAGTTCGCATTCCTCGCCATTCAGCGACATTTTTTGGATGCCCTTGATTTTGCAGAGGCCCAAACCCGGCTTGACGACGGTATCACCGATCTGGAATGTTCGCACGATTCGATTCCCCCGGGGATTTGTTAGGAGGCGGTTTCCGCCTGGTCTTCATACACGAGGAGCGGTTCCGACTGCCGGGTCACAACCTCACGCGTGATGACACACTTGCTGATTCCGGCCATCGACGGAAGATCATACATGACATTCAGCATGACTTTTTCGAGGATCGCCCGTAATCCACGAGCGCCGGTTTTGCGTTTGAGAGCCTGTTCCGCGATTTCCTCCAGCGCCTCCGGAGTGAATTCGAGTTGGACCCCCTCAAACTCGAACAGTTTTTTGAACTGTTTGCAGACCGCATTTTTCGGTTCGGTTAGAATCTTCAGAAGGACTTCTCGATCGAGTTCCTCCAGGGTGGCCAGGCAGGAGAATCGACCGACGAATTCGGGGATCATGCCGAATTTCAGCAGATCCTCGGGTTCCACCGCTGCCAGGACATTGTTGTCCAACACGGCAGTCATCTCGCCATCCTCGGTACCGAATCCGATCACCTTGCGCCCGACACGACGCTCGATGATCTTATCCAATCCGACGAACGCGCCGCCGCAAATAAACAGGATGTCCTGCGTATTGACCTGGATGAATTCCTGGTGCGGGTGTTTTCGTCCGCCCTGCGGGGGCACATTACAGACTGTGCCTTCGATGATTTTCAGAAGAGCCTGTTGTACGCCTTCCCCGGAGACATCGCGTGTGATGGAGACATTCTGAGTGGTTCGGGCGATTTTGTCGATTTCATCAATGTAGATGATCCCCTTTTCGGCCTTTTCGACATTGTAGCCGGTGACCATGAGAAGGCGGAGAATGATGTTCTCCACGTCTTCGCCCACATACCCGGCCTCGGTGAGCGTGGTCGCGTCCACGATGGTGAACGGGACATTGAGGATTTTCGCCATGGTTTGGGCGATGAGTGTCTTGCCGACGCCGGTGGGACCGATGAGAAGGATGTTGCTTTTCTGCAATTCCACATCGCTGGAGATGGCTTCGTGGTAGCGCACACGCTTGAAATGGTTATAGACGGCCACGGAGACAATGCGCTTGGTTTCTTCCTGACCGATGACGTATTGGTCCAGGCCCTCTTTGAGTTCCCGAGGTTTGGGGAAATCGCGCATCTCGACTTCGATTTCCTCATCGAGAACACTGTTGCAGAGGAGAACACATTCGTTGCAGATATAGGCCGGCTGCGAGGAATGTTTCTGAGGCGGACCGGCGATCAGCTTCTTGACTTCATCTTGATGCTTTCCGCAGAACGAACAATAAAGTGGTTTGCCTCTACCTTTGTAATCCATCGGACTTCCCCGGTTTGGTTTGTGGCTCGGTTATCGTGTAGCGAATTTCGTTCAGGCGCGGAGGACCGTCTTACGCGGAGCTGCCGCCGTTCTTTTTGGTATCCGGCGCGCCCTTTTTCTTGGGTGTATAAATCGAATCGATCAATCCGTACTCTTTGGCCTCCTCTGTGGACATAAAGAAGTCCCGATCCGAGTCCTCGATGATGCGCTCGACCGGCTGCCCGGTATGATGGGCCAGAATGTGGTTGAGCCGCTCCTTGATCTCCAGGATTTCACGTGCTCGGATTTCGATGTCGGCTGCCGGTCCCTGGAACCCGCCCATGGGTTGATGAATCATCACCCGGGCATTGGGAAGGGCGAACCGTTTTCCCGGTTCGCCGGCCGCCAGGAGAACGGCCGCCATGCTGGCCGCCATCCCCATGCAGGTTGTGGCCACAGCCGGTTTGACATATTGCATTGTATCATAGATGGCCATTCCCGCCGAAACGGAACCACCCATACTGTTAATATACAGCTGAATGTCCTTATCGGGATCCTCCGCCTGCAAAAAAAGCATTTGGGCCACAATAAGGCTGCTTATTTCATCCGTGACGGCCGTGCCAAGCAGGATAATCCTGTCCTTCAGCAGGCGTGAATAGATGTCATAAGCGC
>JAKPRU010000310.1 GCA_029557025.1 Candidatus Omnitrophota bacterium
AGATGAAAACAGGGGGGATTTGACAGAAGATTCTCATTTTCTGATTCCTTTTATGGACTTGTTGCGCTGACTCACAGGCTGGAAGCCTGTGGCACCCTTGTGGCACCCTTTGTTGACTTCTCATTTATTCAGAATAGCAACACAATAAAACATACCTATCCATCATCTTGCGATCTCGCCCGTACCGTAACCCCCGAACACGGTCATTTCCAGGTTTCCCTTGCGCCTCTTGTGGAAACAAGAGTACCGTAGACCTGATGAATTTCAGCCAATTCGCCAAGAGACAACAGGAGATAGTCGATCAATGAAGCAGAAAGACGTATCGAGACGCATTTTTTTGATGAGCGCTGGGGCGGCAATGGCCGGTTGCGCGACGGGACGAGTGCCAAAGCTCAAGAGTTTGGGCTATGCCTCTCCCAATGAAAAGTTGAATATCGCGGCCATCGGGGCGGGGGGCAAAGGAAGTTCCGATATTCGCAATTGCGCGAAAGCGGGCGAGAATGTGGTTGCCTTGTGCGATGTCGATTGGGATCGCGCATCCAAAACCCTCAATGATTTCCCCAAGGCGAAGAAATACAAGGATTTTCGCGTGATGCTGGAGAAAGAGCCGAGCATCGATGCCTGCACCATTTCGACGCCGGACCACATGCACGCGGTGGCCGCCGCCATGGCTATGCGCATGGGCAAGCATGTGTATGTTCAAAAGCCGCTGACTCATACGATGTATGAAGCCCGAAAACTTACCGAGATTGCGCGGGAAACCGGTGTTGCAACCCAGATGGGCAACCAGGGCCACTCCGGGGAAGGCGTTCGACGACTGTGCGAGATGATTTGGACCGGCGCCATCGGCCAGGTTCGAGAAGTCCATATCTGGACGAATCGCCCCGTTTGGCCGCAGGGCATTCCCAAACCGCTCCCGGAGGAACCCATTCCCGACACGATGGATTGGGATCTCTGGATCGGGGTGGCCCCCATGCGCCCATATAACCACGGGTATGCACCACACGACTGGCGTGGCTGGTGGGATTTCGGCTGCTGCGCACTGGGCGATATGGGCTGCCATATCATGGACCCCGCAAACTGGGCGTTGCGCCTGACCGCGCCGACGTCCATTGAATGCGTCTCCCAGGACGGCGCGAACAAGCAGACCGGCCCCCTGAAATCCGTGATTCGTTACGAGTTTCCGGAGCGATTCGGGATGATTCCCGTTACGGTTTACTGGTACGATGGCGGCAATAAACCTCCCCGCCCCGAGGGGATCGCACCCGATGTTAAAATGGGCGATGGCGACAACGGTTCCTACTTCGTCGGCGAAAAAGGCATCCTCACAACCGGCGAATACGGAGATAACACCCGTTTTCTATCGGAAGAGATGAACAGAGATTACAAAATGCCGGACCCGATCATTCCGCGTTCGCTCGGACACACCGAGGACTGGCTCCAGGCGTGCAAAGGCGGTCTTCCGGCCTGCTCCAATTTCAGCTATGCGGGACCGTTCACGGAATTCGTGGTGGTCGGAAATGTCGCGCTTCGCTGCGAAGGCAAGCTGGAGTGGAACAGTGAAAAAATGAAATTCACCAACAATTCCGAAGCCAACAAGTACGTCCATGTGAAGTATCGTAAAGGCTGGACACTGTAGGGAGATTGCCCGCGAGTGGGATAAAATCGGCCCGATCTCGAAAAGGGATCGGGCCGATTTATCGTTGAGGGACACAGACAGAGAACGGGGGGAAGTTGCACCCCCACTCAGTCTGGGAAATTCGGCGGAAAAGCGCCGTTGTAAATTTTCCCATCAATCCTGACATTCCTGAACACCCTGGGATCGCCGAGGCACCAGTAAATATCTCCATTACTCCGCAATCCATTGGACGGCATATATGTATTTCCATCGCCGGAATACCATGCCCCCGCGAATACGCTGGAGTCCACTCCGTTCTCCACATTGTCCGGGCCGATAGTGAAAATAATGTAAGTGATCCATCGACGATTGTCGGCGGTCCCTGTACCGGCTGCGCCTGTTTCGTAGCACCGGAAATAATTGGACTCCCCTTCAAGCTTGTTCTGGAACGGGTCCCGGGGAAGGCTACTCATATACGAAACCGGAGTGGTGAGCCAAATTAAACCCGCCTCCGAGCGCGGCCGCTGAAAGATGTTGTGCTCGGATTCATTCGGATATGTGTTGTGGTCAAGGAAATACAGCTCGCAAGAGTTTGCCAGTCCCTTGATATCGGATTTTGCCTGGGCGACCATCGCGCGGATTCGGGCGTTCATAAAGTTGGGCACAGCAATCGCCGCCAGAATACCGATAATTGCCACAACGATGAGCAGCTCAATCAATGTGAAACCGACGCGCGCGTTTCGGTGTCTCAACAACTGCATCTCGAGTATACCTCCGAATTGAAATCTTGTTTCGATTCTCTATCTAAGAACATGATATCCCACAATGCAGATAAGTCAATCGGGTCATGAGGCTGTTGCTCCCCATGGTAAAAATGTCATCCCTTCCCGAGAAAGCTCGGTCACAATAGTCAACCCCCCCCCTGACCTCCCTCGATCTTCGGGGGAGGAGACTCTCCCCGAAAGTTTGACGGAGACAGAGACGGCGTTGTGCGTATCTCCACTCCTTCGTCTGCGGTATGTGTGGTGACACTTTCTTCACGCAATCACCGGCCCCGCTGGATGCTCGCGGGTACCGTAGAAGACACTAAGAACGGGGCGGTTCCCGAATGAGAACCGCCCCGTTGCCGTCGGATTAGTGCAATTCCCAGCTAGTTACCGGAGTTCCAAAGGGATTTTGGAAGATCCGCGCGACAACTTCCGTGCCGGTTGCATTCGGGTCACGGCCCGGACGGGCGGCGTCATGCGAAATGAAAATCGCACCGGCATTGCCGAATGCGCATTGGCCACGCTCATGCTGATACTCGCCACCCGCCTCGGTTCCGGATTCCATGAGGATGAAGCACGACTTGCCATAAGGCACACCATCCGCGGATACAAAGCGGCCAGCTGCGGTGTTGGTTAGCCCCAAATATCCGGGTTCATGCCAGATCATAAAGATTTCACCTTTCGGATTCATCGCGCCGAAAGACCGCTCACCCGCCGGATGAAGTTCCCACACGGTGACCGGAGTTGAGAAAATCCGCTGACCGCTGGGAATGTCATACACTATGACGGAGGCCGGGTCTATCCAGGTGTCGGTCCGTCCGGTTTTGTACTGTCCATCAGTCAGCAGTGCACCCTGGTTGCCATCGGCCGAAATCCGATATTCCGCACCGGAAGAGTCCACACCGTAGAAATCACGCCATTCTCCTACATTGCCATTCTGGTCAATCGTCGACCAGCCATGCTTGCCTGCGAGATAGATGACACACCCGTCGGCATAGGAAGCCAAGGCACGGCTTGGCGCGACGTTCCATTCATCGGGGTTGGCGAGCAGATCGTAACTATATTGTCTCCCAACGAGACGGGGCGGCACAACGGCCCGGCTGTTATCGTGGCTGATAATGGTCATGACACACACACGTGCCGTTTGGATACGTCCATGTTCGTCGTCGCGAAGCGGGAGATCATACTGGCTCCTGCTCCGCGCAAGAATAAGAAGATCTCCATTCGGCATATAGGCTACCGGGAAATACTGGAAATCGGTTTGCCCCGGTGCGGGCGTGGTTATCGAGCCTGGAAATACCGCAACGGCCTCGCCGACCGGAGAGAGATCCGAGGTTCGGAGACGCTGGATGT
>JAKPRU010000326.1 GCA_029557025.1 Candidatus Omnitrophota bacterium
CAGAAAAATGGACTGATTCGCCCAGCGTGACAGGAGAAAATGCCAGGGACACACGGACAGAAATCCTGCCGCCCACAGCCCGGCGCTCCGCCCCCACCAGCGTCTCGCAAGAAGGAATGTTACAAGAATCGCCCCGCATCCGGCCAGCGCCGCCGGAAGGCGGACGGCGCGTTCGTTCAGTCCCAGAGCGGCGATGAATGGAATATCGACGTATTGATAGAGCGCCGAGGTGGTCACCCGCAGGGACCGCACAAACAGCGGATACGACTTGCCGGCGCTGTCTTTTCCGGTTTTCCAGAGCAGGTAGGAGGTATAGCCCTTGTCGGCCTCATCACGAAAGAAGCCGGGGGGATGGGTCTCCAATCCGATACATCGGAGCGCCGATGCCGTAAAAATCAGCATAGCCGCAAGGAAAATAAGCGCCCTGGTCCGGAACTGTTGCTGTGAGAGCATTGTCCTGATCGCCGGAAATCGGATATTCTATGGATCATCGGCTTCTGAAATCCACCTGCAATCCATTGGGCGATCATAGGTCGGAAACGCGCATTTTCCTATGCTTTCTCTCGGTTGCGATGCCGATTTGGGAACGCACACACCACGTGAGGGATTTTCGTCATGTTTGCATTTTTCCCTTTTCGGGATATCAACCGTCCCCGCCGACTTCCCGTGATGAATTGGGCGATTATGGGGGTCTGCATCCTGGTGCAGGTGTATGTCACGCTTCTGGATGCTCCGTCGGTGGAGATTCTTTTCAAGACGTATGGTTTCGTGCCGTTTTTTTTCACAGAAGCGTTCGACATCATGCTTTCGGAAAAGCCCTCGATGATCCTGTCACCGTTTACGTATATGTTTCTTCACGGGAGTCTGTTTCATCTGATTGCAAATATGTGGGCGCTGTGGATTTACGGGGACAATGTGGAGGATTGGATGGGGCATGGGTGGTTTTTGTTTTTCTATGTTTTCTGTGGGTTGGCGGCAGTGGCGACACATTATGTGACGCATTCGGGGGAGATACAACCTGTGGTCGGCGCGAGCGGGGCGCTGGCGGGCGTGATGGCGGCCTATCTGAGGCTTTTTCCGACGGCGCGGATTCAGTGCTTTTTCTGGTTTATTTTCATTGTGCAAATTGTGGAGGTTCCGGCGCTGTTTGTAATCGTTGTCTGGTTTATCAGCCAGCTGATGAGTGTCTATTCATCCCTGTTGGGAGTGGATGTCGGAAATGTGGCGTGGTATGCGCATATCGGCGGATTTCTGGCGGGCGCATGGCTCAGCGCGCGATGGTTTCCGCATCATCGACTCTGGGTCTCCCGCTGGTGAACCGAACCGGATTCCCTGTTTCCAATGTGCCGGAATGGTAGGATGTTTCTTCGTTTCGAGAGGTTTTTGGAGATATGAAAAGACGAAATACGGTGATTTTCGATTGCGACGGCGTACTGGTAGACAGCGAACCGCTTTCCCTGGAGGCGTTCCAGTGTGCATTGCAGGACCAGGGGGTGGACTACCCACGGGACCGGATCATGAAGTTTTGCGGCATGACCGGCGAGGCATCCCTGCGGATTGTGATGAAGGAAACCGGCGCATCCCTTGATGAGGAACGATATCTCCGCGCCAAAGTGGAACACTATAAACGCCTGGTCGTGGAACGCGGTTTGCGGCTGTTTGAAGGGGTCACGGAGTTGCTGGACTCGCTGGGGGGAGATGGTGTGAAACTGGCGATTGCGACCTCCGGGCCGAGGGGGAAAGTGGACACCAGCCTGCGGCTTGCCGGACTGGAGAATCGGTTTGACGCGATTGTCTGCGGGGAGGATGTCCCGCGCGGCAAACCCGCCCCGGATGTGTTTCTGGAGGCGGCGCGACGGTGCGGATCGGATCCGGCGTGTTGTGTCGGTGTAGAGGATACCCTGATCGGGCTTCAGGCGATCCGCGCTGCCGGTATGCGCGTTGTGGCTGT
>JAKPRU010000329.1 GCA_029557025.1 Candidatus Omnitrophota bacterium
GTTCGGGTGAGGAAAATCAGATCACAAATCAAAGATTACATGCCAGAATACCGGAGACCTTTCCTGCGGGGTAGGAAGGGGCGGATCGGGAGACCGTTTGCCTATCGGAAAGACTGCCGCATAATGATCCGGGAGAAGAACGACATGAGAGACAACAAAAGGATAAGCCTTGTGGAAGGTGCGGAACGACAGAAATCGGTCGGGCCGCGCGATATCCCTTTCAAACTGGTCGCCGATTTCGAACCGAAAGGAGACCAGCCCAAAGCCATCGAGCAGCTGGTGGCGGGGCTGGAGCAGCGTCACAAGTTCCAGACCCTGGTCGGCGTCACCGGCAGCGGCAAAACCTTTACCATGGCGAATGTCATCGCCCGGATCAACCGCCCCACCCTGGTCATCTCGCACAACAAGGTCTTGGCGGCGCAACTGTACAGCGAGTTTCGCGAATTCTTCCCCGAAAACGCCGTCGGATATTTCGTTTCTTATTATGATTTTTACCAACCGGAGGCCTATCTGCCTAAGACAGATACCTACATCGAAAAGGAAATCACAATTAACGATGAAATCGAGCGTCTTCGCCTTGAGGCCACCACCCATCTCATGGAACGTCGCGACACGATCATCGTAGCCTCCGTGTCGAGTATTTACGGCTTGGGATCACCGGAAGATTACCAGGAGATGATCCTGCCCATCGCGACCGGCCGGACCACGCCGCGTCAAAAAATGCTGCGGAAACTCGTGGACCTTCAGTACAACCGGAACGATGTGGATTTCCACCGTGGGACTTTTCGGGTGCGCGGCGATGTCGTTGAAATTTTCCCCGGGTACGGAGAGCATCCCTACCGGGTGGAACTCTGGGGGGATGAGGTCGAGCGGATTCTCGAAATCCATCCGGTAACCGGCGAGATAATGGGCGAACACAGTCGAATCACGATTTATCCCGCACGGCACTATGTCACCGCGCCGGAACGGTTGATGCGGGCCATTGAAACGATCCGCGTGGAATTGCGCGAGCGGCTGATGGAATTGAAACAGCAGGGAAAACTATTGGAGGCGCAACGTCTGGAACAGCGGACCCTGTATGACCTGGAATGCCTTCAGGAAATGGGCATGTGTCATGGAATCGAGAATTATTCCCGTCATCTGGATGGCCGTGCGCCCGGCGAGCCGCCACACACCCTGATCGACTATTTCCCGGATGACTACCTGATGATCGTCGATGAATCGCACATCATGTTGCCGCAGGTTCGTGGAATGTCCGGCGGCGACCGGAGCCGCAAAGAAACACTGGTGGAGTACGGGTTTCGATTGCCCTCCGCATTAGACAACCGCCCTCTGAACTTCGAGGAGTTCTGGAACTCCATCAACCAGGCGATCTTTACTTCCGCCACACCGGGGGATCTGGAACGGCAATGCAGCGGGCAGATTGTCGAGCAGATCATCCGTCCCACAGGTCTGGTCGATCCGATGGTAACGGTTCGTCCCGCAACCAACCAGGTAGACGATCTCATCGGACGCATTCAGGAACGCGTCGGACGGGGTGAGCGGACATTAGTCACAACACTTACGAAGCGCATGGCGGAGGATCTGGCCGATTATCTTTCCGATCTCGGAATCAAGGTCCATTACCTGCACTTCCAGATCGATACGATTGAGCGCGTAGAGATTCTGGAGGGGCTTCGGTCCGGTGAATTCGATGTAGTCGTGGGAGTAAATTTACTGCGCGAGGGATTGGACCTGCCGGAGGTTTCATTAGTTGCAATTCTGGATGCCGATAAAGAGGGATTTCTGCGGGATGAGCGGTCGCTGATCCAGACCTGCGGGCGTGCGGCGCGGAATGTAGCCGGCGAGGTCATTATGTACGCCGACGAGCCGACCGGCTCCATGAAACGGGCCATCGCGGAAATGAACCGTCGTCGCAATCTCCAGCTGGAGTTCAACGAACAGCACGGCATCGTTCCCCAGAGTATTCGGAAAGAAATCCGCTCCATGCTGGAAACCCGCTCCGCTAAAAAACGCGAGACATCCGAGCTGCTGTTCCGGATCGGTGACGCTGTCGAACTGAAAGGCAAGAGCGTAAAAGAAGCTGTCGCCGAACTGAAACGCCGGATGGTGGATGCCGCCAAAAATCTCGAGTTCGAAAGGGCCGCCATCTACCGGGACAAGATCATCGAGTTGGAGCAAACCGGCTCGTTCGGCCCCGGCTTCGAAGCCATGGAGAAAGTGGAACAGATTCGCGAAAAGGGGAGAAAGGAACGAAGGAGAAAAAAATAAGCAGATTTCTCCCAAACGAGGCTATTTTCCCGGCACAAACGGTGGAACTGTGACAATCGCCAACACCCCGGACCGGGGCAATTCCCAGGCAATCTCCACACGCCCGTTGTGGAGATTCCATCTGTCCAGCGGCAACACACTTCCATCCAGGCGCACCTCACGCACCATGGTATCGGATAGCACACTGATCGCTTTCGCCTGCACAAAATGGATATACACGGTCTGCCTGACAGTCCCCGCGAAGAAACAAGCCGCATCCATACGAAACGGACCATACTCCGTTTCCTCTCCCTCATGCCCTGAACCGAAAAACAGGGCGTTCTCACCATCCAGAAAAGCCAACCCCGTCAGTCGATTCTCCATTCGTAACGGTTCTACCTCAAAGTTCCCTGCCCGCTGAACCGGCAGAAAAACACATGCACTTTGATACGACTCTCCCAGACTCATATCCTGTACGTTCATAAAAAACACGTGTGATTTGGCCTCCTTCGCCCCCGGATCGGTTTCCCGGAACACTTCAGGTTGCATAAGATCGTCGCGCCCCACCGTAAACATGGCGAAATCCGCTACTTTAATTCCAACAGTAGTCCCGGTCGCATTCCGGATCTTCTCCGCTTCCGCGTTCCAATGCCACACGGGACCGGACAGGTACATGCCGCTTGCCGAGGGAATGGCTTCATCAAACACCGCACACGCTCTCTCGGGGCAATGAATCACCGTTCGGGAATGCCGAACCGAGTCCGGTCCCGATCCGATGTCACGCATCGAACGAACAAGCGTAATCCCGGCAAGTCTCCGTTCAAAAACACGGATCGGTGGTTGACCGAGAGGCCTGTCAGGGACCTGCAACAGAGAATCTTTGTAATATGAGTACAAATCGGATTCCGGCCGTTTCTCTACCGGATGAATTACCAGCGTATTATCATCCCCCATCATCATGGTTCGCGGGGAATGCCAGTTCCGCTCGACCAGAAAATCCTGGATACGTTTCATATCGTCCGGCATGAAATCTTCTGCTGAAATATGGAATGTTCCGGTGAAGAAATAGAGGATGATTGTGAAGTAAAGTACGGATTTCAGTGTGGGAATGTTGTGCATGTACGCTGTCCGATTCTCATGGAGATCACATATCAAATTGGCAAGATTCCTTCCTGCCCCCCCTCCAAGGAAAGAGAAGCAGCCTGTTTACGATAGTTCTTTAATTATCTTAATGTTTAATTTTAATTCTTAATTTTTAATTGACTCAGTACGCGAATCTTGTATTCAGGACAAACCGACTGATCCGGGGCGCAACCTGGCTTGGAAGAAGCCCGTACTCGCCGAAAATCTCCTCCCGCGTGCCGTGTTCGATCACACGGTCCGGGAGTCCGAGGCGCATCACCGAAATATCGTGCAACCCCTCATCCTCAAGCGCCTCGCAGACCGCCCCACCGAATCCTCCATCCAGTACATGATCTTCGTAGGTCACAACATGCGTGTGGGTCTGCGCCAACCGGCTCAGCAGGTCCCGATCCAGGGGTTTGACAAACCGCATGTTGACTACCGTGGGATCCAAGCCGCTGGAGGCCAGGAGTGCGGCGGTCTCCCGCGCAAACTCCACCATCGTGCCCAGCGCAAGGATCGCCAGCCGGGTTCCTTTGTGCAGGACATCCGCTTTCCCGATCGGCAGCGGCGATTCATCCACATTCCACGGCACACCCGTCCCGAAACTTCTCGGATAACGCACCGCAAACGGGCCATTGTGTGCCAGACCTGTCCAGAGCATCTGCACCAGTTCGCGTTCGTTCGATGGAGCGCAAAGCACCATGTTCGGCATACTGCGCAGAAAGGCGATATCATACAGTCCCTGATGTGTGGCTCCATCTGCCCCGACAACCCCGGCGCGGTCCATGGCGAAAATAACCGGCAGGTTCTCGATACACACATCATGGTAAATCTGGTCGAACGCCCTCTGGAGAAACGTGGAATAGATCGCCACAACAGGACGTTTCCCGTTTACCGCGAGACCGGCGGCCAGGTCCACCGCATGTTGCTCTGCAATGGCCACATCAAAAAACCTTTCCGGGAACCGCTCGGAAAACTCGATCAGTCCCGTGCCCGAAGCCATCGCGGCGGTGATCGCCGTGACATCCGGATTCTTCTCCGCCATACGGCAAACCGTCTTGCCGAACACCGAGGTGTAGGTCCAGCCGGGCCGCTTGATAATCTGTCCGGTCACTCGGTCGAATGCCGACAGGCCATGATAGGTCGTCGGGTCGCTCTCCGCCGGTTTATACCCGCGTCCTTTCTCCGTCAGGACATGCACC
>JAKPRU010000637.1 GCA_029557025.1 Candidatus Omnitrophota bacterium
CGATTCGATGCGCTGTTCCGGGAGGCGTTGCGGACGCTGGATAGCGAAAAGCGGTTTGATCTGTATCGTCAGGCCGAGGAAATTGTTATGGAGGTTTGCCCCTGGCTGCTGATCAACTATCCGCACACAACCCGCCTGGTCCAGCCGTACGTCCGAGGATTGGAGCTGAACGCCATGGACCGAAGGCCGCTGAAAGAGGTGTGGTTGGAATTGGGCTATTGACAGGCGCGGAGGCCTGTTCTACCCGCTTTAAGTTGGCGTTTGTCAAGACAATTTCATCATCGTACATTAGAATGACGTTTTATTGGAGCGACAACTATTTAATCGGAGGGATCCCGATATGTCGGAATCCATGGGGCTATCGGTGGTTCTTCCCGCGTACAATGAAGAGGACAACATTGTCCCGCTTCTCGAAGAGGCATTGACCGAGCTGGAGAAACTCCGACCCCACTTGCAGCAGGTCTGTCGGGCGCTGGAGCCTGCCCATGTCTCCGGGGAGGGTTCTCGCGAGAACTCTGCTGTCTCGTATGAGATCATCGTGGTGAACGACGGCAGCCACGATGACACAGGCAAGAGAGCCGATAAAATGGCGCAGAGGCATCCCGAACTTATCCGGTGCATTTCGCACGAAAGAAACTTGGGATACGGGGCCGCATTACGCAGGGGATTCGATTTGGCGCGATATCCGCTTGTGTTCTATACGGATTCGGACCGGCAGTTCAGTATCGGAGATTTGCGGTATTTCCTGCCGCATATTGTGGAAAACGATCTTGTTGTGGGATTTCGGGTCTATCGGTATGACCCGCTTCTGCGGCTGTTTCTATCATGGGGATACAACCGCCTGGTGCGCCTGCTGTTTCGAGTGCGTGTGCGCGACGTGGATTGCTCGTTCAAGTTGATGCGCCGGGAGGTTTTGGAGAGTATCGACCTGGAAACCGATGATTTTTTCATCGACACCGAACTGGTAGCTCGCGCGCGACGATGGAATTTTCGAATTTTCGAAAAGGGGGTTAAGCATTATCCACGCCAGGCAGGCGAGAGTTCGCTGCGCCCCAGCCATATCCCCCGGACTCTAAACACGGTATTTCACATGTGGTGGCGGATTCACTTCGGGCATTGGTCCCCCAAAGGTAAGATAAAAAGACAGTGAGCGGCGGTAATTCCGCCCACCCTATCTCTGCATACGGACGGTCAAAGGGTATGTGGATTCTTGGTATATCAGCATTCTATCACGACAGTGCGGCGGCATTGGTGCGGGACGGTGAGATTGTGGCCGCCGCCCAGGAAGAGCGGTTCACCCGCAAGAAGCATGATCAATCGTTCCCCGGACACGCTGCGCGAGCTTGCCTGGAAACCGCCGGGATATCTGTCGGCGATGTGGATTACGTCGTGTTTTACGATAAGCCCATTCTGAAATTCGACCGTCTACTGGAAACCTACCTGGGATCGGTTCCCAAGGGGATTCAGTCTTTCCTGGCGGCCATGCCTCTCTGGCTGAAAGAGAAGCTCTGGATGGTGGATACCATCAAGAAGGAGCTCGATTACGACGGGAAGGTGTTGTTCGGGGATCATCACGAAAGCCACGCGGCCAGTGCGTTCTACCCGTCGCCGTTCGACAGTGCAGCCATTCTGACCATTGACGGTGTGGGTGAATGGGCCACCACCACCTGCGGACATGGACACGGAAACGATATAGACATCCTGGCGGAAACGAAGTTTCCGCATTCGCTGGGGATGCTGTATTCCGCATTTACCTATTATACGGGCTTCAGGGTAAATTCCGGGGAATACAAGGTGATGGGGCTGGCCCCATACGGCAGGCCAACCTATGTGCAGACGATTCTTGACAACCTTCTGGATATCAAAGAAGACGGATCGTTCAAAGTCAACCTGGACTTTTTCAACTACCATTGCGGATTGACCATGACCAACGGCGCATTTGATCACTTGTTCGGCGGACCGCCGCGAAAGCCGGAATCGCCGCTGACCCAGCGGGAAATGGATTTGGCCCGCTCTGTGCAGGATATAACGGAAGAAGTGATGCTTCGAATGAGTCGGCACGTTCACCGTCTCACAGGCGAGCAGAACCTTTGCCTGGCAGGCGGTGTGGCGCTGAATTGTGTTGGCAATGGGCGGATTTTGCGCGATGGCCCATTCCGGGATTTATGGATCCAGCCCGCCGCAGGGGATGCGGGTGGCGCATTGGGGGCAGCACTGGCGGTGTATCATCGTTACCTCAAGAACGACCGGTTTGCAACGCCGGACGGCAGAGATCGAATGAAAGCCTCCCTGCTGGGGCCGGAATACTCCAATGAGGAAATCGAGCGTCGGCTGAAGGCAATGGGAGCGACCATGATCCCCGTCCCGATGGAGCAGATCCCCGAACGGGCGGCGGATTTGCTGACGCAGGAACGAGTGGTGGGGTGGTTCCAGGGAAGAATGGAATTCGGGCCGCGTGCATTAGGCTCCCGAAGCATTCTGGGAGACGCACGGTCGCCGCGAATGCAGGAGACCATGAACCTGAAGATCAAGTTCCGGGAATCGTTTCGACCCTTTGCGCCGGCGGTTTTGCGGGAACGTGTGTCGGATTATTTTGAACTGGACCGGGAGTCGCCCTATATGCTGCTGGTCGCGCCGGTCCGATCTCACAGGCGAATCCCGATGTCAACGGAACAGGAGGCTTTGTTTGGCCTGGATAAACTTTATGTTGTCCGGTCGGACATACCGGCGGTGACTCATGTGGACTATTCTGCGCGGATTCAGACTATTGCGCGGGAGGACCATCCGCTTTACTACGACACAATTGCGGCGTTTGAAAAGCGGACCGGCTGCGCGGTGATTGTCAACACCAGTTTCAATGTGCGTGGGGAGCCGATTGTCTGCACACCGGAGGATGCATACCGATGTTTCATGCGGACACATATAGATGACCTGGTGATCGGCGGTTTCATCCTGAAAAAGGAAGACCAGCCTGCCTGGAAAGAAGCAGAGGATTGGCGAAACACATTTCAACTGGATTGAGTGGATGCTTCTCCCCACCATACCTGGCGTCTTGTCGGATAACGGGATGCAAGGAAGCGCCAAGAGACATCAAAGCAACAAGGCTATCTCGATCAGCTTCTCTGATTTTCGGATCGCGTTCTTGATCTGCTCAAGCTTCTCAATGGAGGAAATCTCTTGAATCTTGGGAGCCAACAATAATCCCTCATCTCCGAATTTCAATTCCAAAGCCAACTCGATAGCTTCCTGCAATCCGGTTCGACGCCCTTCCTCGCGTCCTTCCTCGCGCCCTTGCTCGCGGCCTCGCATGAGCCCCTGTTCCAGACCTTGTTCCAAGCCTTGTTCCAGACCTTGTTCACGGAGTCTGTCAAATAACGTCTGCACGA
>JAKPRU010000334.1 GCA_029557025.1 Candidatus Omnitrophota bacterium
ACCAGCCTGGCCCACGAGCACTTCACCAACGGAACCCCCGACCTGTTCATCGGGGGATTCGTGGCCTTCACACCGTACTTCTTCCTGGGGCATCTGCTCCACACCAGCGCGCTCCGTCCCGGCGGCAAGTGGCTCGTGGCCGTCGCGGTCGCCATGGCGGCGATGGGAGCGGTAGGGGCCTACGCGGTGACCGTGGCCTTCGACGCCCGCACGGCGGGGTATTTCTTCACCTTCTTTTCCTTGCCGGTGATCGCGTTGGCGGTGTGCGTCTTCTTTCTGGTCAAGAAGATGGAGCGCCCGCTGCTGGGCAGGAATTGGACGATGCTGTTGGGGACTTCCACCTTCGGGATGTACCTGGTCCACGCCGGGGTCCTGGACGTGGTGCGGTTCGTGGGGTTGCGTGTCGGGATCGCCAATCCCTTCGCCTTGGCGCTGGCGTTCACCGTTCCCACCTTCGTGGTTTCGGCGGGAATCGTCCTGGCGATGCGCAAGGTTCCCGGGTTGCGCCGCACCGTCTGATCCTCCTGGCCGTGTAGCCGCCGCGTCGCGCGTGCGGGAGATGGCTCCTGGCGTGCCGTCGTGGTTGCCTCGGCGTTGCGGATCGGGCACGGGAAGGCCACTTCCGCAGGCCCCCCCTTTTTTCGCGGGCCGCAAAAGCTACCCTTCGCTCCGGTGATCCGGATCGCCTCGCCCGCGCTTCCACAAAACCGGATTCCGTCCAATTCCACCGTTCCCAAAGGATTCCCGCATGGTTTCCAAGTTCAACCGTATTTTGTCGCTGCTCGCCGCAGGCCTGCTGGCCGGCTGCGATTCGCCGAACACCCTCCAGCTGACCGGAGGGGAGCCGTCGGCATCCCCCGGCGAAGGCGGAGTGGCGAGGCTCCACTTCGATCCGGGGCCTGTCGGCATGGTCGCCGGGCGTTCGATGGAGACCACATGGAAATACATCTTGATCCATTTCGAGGAGATTGATTCCTCGGACAGTTCGACGGGGCGGGAACGCTTCGATACGCTTCTCCTCCGGGGGAGCGAAACAGTGGTCGAGGAGTACCGGTTCGACCCCGGCACCCGCTGGAGGGTCTCGGCGAAAGTGGATGTGGATTTCAAGACCTTATTCGAGGGAGATACGGTATTTGCCGTCGATCCAGGTCGTCCCGTCGACGTGCTGCTATTCATGCGCGCGATGTATTCGGTGGGTCGGTTCCGGGTTCCCGTCGTCGACAGCATGACGAAATTCATATTGCGAATCGACCACGACACCAAGATCTATTACGAGGTTCCCAAGCAGACTCGAGTCCACGACGAACTGGAATTCGAAATCCACGACATTTCGGCTTCCCCGGATGGAAGGCTGAACTATTTCGACGTCCTGTTGGTCGGCGAAATGTGGGGTCGCGAGGTCGTGCTTTACAGAATGACGGATTCGATCCGGATCGTGTCGGGAGAATCGCGTTACTTTCCTTTTTTTTCATTGGGGTTGGCTTGGGTCGGTCCGACCGCACCGCCTCCAGGCGGAGCAAAATTGACTCTGGAGTTCGAAAACCCGATCGCTCTGGATATGCTAATCTACAGACTGGACACCACGGGTTCCAAAATCGGGGTCCAAACGTTCCTGGATCCACGCACGGGGGAATTGTATCCGTACAAACGAATGGGGAACCAGACCTGGATGCTTCGAAATATCGGCACGGAGTGCTACGATGCGCCTGAGCCGTTCGAGTCCACTTCCAGCGAATGCAAGTATGGCACTCTCTTCACGGACACGACTGCGGATGTCGACTCCTACGTTCTTGGCGATGTTCGCATTCCACCGCGGGACTTTCGCAGTGCCTGTCCGGCTGGGTGGCATGTTCCCGATACCTCCGAATGGAGCGAATTGGTGCGGTTCGCGGCGAGAGGGGAGTCGGATTCGGTGGGGGCGCACCGCTTGCGCACTCGAGTGAACTGGTCCTGGGTCGGGTTGCAAAAACAATATTGGCATTCATTCAATGGGAGCGACGAATTCGGATTTGCCTTGCGTCCGACCCAGCTTTACGTCAGAGGCTATTCTCGTTCCCAATGGGACGAAGCCCAGATGTTCACCTCAACGCCGGGTTGCCGCGTTGTGATCTTCGATGATCATGGCTATAAGAATTGTTCAGATTTCCACTTTGCAACATTCTACCCCCACAACACCTTCGCCGCAGGGGTCCGGTGCATCAAGGATTCGGGCGAGTGATGGTCTAATTTCACAACGGTGGACAGCCCACATAGGTGGTCCACCGTTGATTGATGCTGAATCTATTAGAAAACTAACCGTTGTCGACCTTGGATTTTGTGATTAAAGGCCGAAAACAGGCTTGATCCAACGTGGTCCCCAGCGACGCAAGCCAGCAGAAATTGCCACGGAGCCGTAAATTCCTAGAAGAATGGATGCGATGAAGAATATGTAGTATGCGGTGTTTAGTTGCTTGTAGGTCACTCGGATTGCTATTTGAAAGAAGATCCCAAGTAGGAAGATTTGAAATGTGTGGTCTCGGAAGGATGAAAATAGGGATGGCGCCCATTTTTCGGCGAGCTTGGAAAGCCAAAAACAAGCGATGATCCAACCCATGGAGATGACGTTTAGGTGAATTTTAGCGGGTCCGCGGAAGGATTCAAGGAGGAGCACTAAG
Organism: Candidatus Omnitrophota bacterium; assembly: GCA_029557025.1. Taxonomy (GTDB): domain Bacteria; phylum Hinthialibacterota; class Hinthialibacteria; order Hinthialibacterales; family JAKPRU01; genus JAKPRU01. Next base: position 2,655 of record JAKPRU010000334.1, read on the forward strand.
CTGATGCAAACTGGAACAGCCCACCATTTTGGGGGAAGGAGATCAATGATACGGTGCCGTGCGAGTGTGATCCCAAAGAAAAATGCTGGAAAGTGAAAGATTGATTTATCGATGGCGAAAAAATTGATAGAGGGGTTAAAATTCCAGTTGATTGTAATTGCTGAAATGATAACCAGGAAAGAAATGGAAGGTCGTCGAGAGAGTAGTGAGTAAAATCTTCCTGGGATGAATAGTACAAATAAGGCAGCGACGAACCAGAGTTCTCCCAATGGGTTTGAATCCGGGAATGCAATCGAGTTTAGAAAGTAATCGAAACTTAATTCAGATTGTCTTTTTATGAATCCAGGGATCGCAGCTTTGAGAAATAGTGTGAGAATGGTAAAGCTGATGTAAGGGATCAAGAGTCTGTAGGATTTGTCCTTGATGGTTTCAAACCAAGATTTATTTGTTGATAATTTGGTTTGCCAAAACAGGAATCCTGAGATGCAGAAGAACAAGGACATGTGGAAGTGGTAAATAATCCGGATTACGTCCGAAACCACTGGGTGGGAGGGATCCTTGAAGCGAGTGAGCCAAGCATGCCCGATGACCACCAGCAGCATCGCGAATCCTTGAAGGATCAGCAGCCAGCCGATCTTGGAGTGACGAGATGGCTTGTTGGGGGCAAGATCTTGTTGAGGGCGTTTTTTGTCCACGCAGGAAAGGTAGCTTCGCGCCGGTATCCTGATTACGGGCTGCGTCTCGACAGGCCGAGTACCGAGCGAGTCCCTTCAACTTCCAGCAGAGCCAGAGCAAATGCTGTCATGCCATGGGGCGTTGGGGGAAGCTCCAAGACCTGCAAACCGGGGTGCAGGACCATGGAGGTGCGGTACAAGATCCTGCCGTCGGCGGCGACGAGCGACACTCGAGCGGGTATTGAGGATGCTCTATCGGATTCGATCTTCAAGGTGTTGCCCACGAGGAAAATCCGTCCTCCCCGGGGCGTGGGGCTTGCGATGGATGTCGGCGCGGGCTGGAAGTCCAGCGCGCCTCG
>JAKPRU010000378.1 GCA_029557025.1 Candidatus Omnitrophota bacterium
ACAACGGGAGATCAGGCGCTCGATGTGGCGGGTCTGGCTGCCGGGTTACAGGCATTCAACAAGCGCGAGGTAAAAACAAATGTGACGGTGGAAAACGGCATGACTGTGGTGCTCTCCGGGGTGATCGACGAGACTTGGACCGATTCCGAGCAGGGTGTTCCAGGTTTGAAGCATATTCCATTGCTGGGAAGAGCGTTTAAGAACAAGCGAAAGATCCGGACCAAGACGGAGCTGATTACGTTCATTACCCCGTGGATTCTCGATACCCGCGAGCAATTGCAGCAGGTCACGAGCGGCCAGATGGATACCGAGTCCTACCGGTATTGGCTGGAACACAAAGAGAAAGAAGAAGCGATCCAGAAGGTGCGAGAAGAACTCCGGCAGAATTCGGAATTACAAACGAATAAGAAACGGCAGACCGAGGAGAAGGCGGAATGAGAAAGAGGATGACGGTGATACTCGCATTGGTCGTGGGAGTGTTTCTCGGGTACGCAGCGCGCGATCTGCCGATTTCGGAGTATATCGCCTCGGGCGGAGACGGGAACGAGGTGGCTTCGGCAACCGCAACGGTTTCGGTATCCGGTCAACCGGCCGGTGTGGTGGGCAATGCGACTCCGCCTGAACCGCTTCCCGAAGTACATCCCTTCCCTGCCGCCGACATGTATCTCGATTACGTGCTGCCGGAACGGGCATTGATACAGTGGAAGATTTGCGCAGGCGACATCCGAGATAATACCGGCGAGGACAGTCTGTCTTCCTTGGCGAAACGGGATGCGCTGCGGAACCTGTTCGCCTCGCTGTCGCAGGGACCGGGACCGTCCTTTGCGCCGTTTATCGCAGAACTGGCTGCGCAGGCCGACACGATTCAAATCTTCCTGATGCCGCCCGACGGGCAACTTCCGACGCTGACTTTTCTTCTGGCGGCGACCTGGCCCGAAGTGAGTTACGCCGATCTGCGGAAATGTCTTCGCGAGCCGATTTGCGCGGGCCTGGAGAATGGAAATCCTTATGGGAAACCCACCGGAGAATTTGTTGTGGAGGGTGTGAGTTCGAATACGGGAAATGTCAGCTATGCGGTAACAGAGGGAATGGTATGGGTCTGCAACAGCCCGATTGTGCTGGAGCAGACGCTGACAACGCCCCCCCCGCCGAAACCGGAAACAGACCCGCCAACGAAGGAGTTGCTGGGACACGTTCCGCAGGATGGGGTGACCGCCGTATTCAATCTGCGGGACCAGGGCGGGTCGGCAGGACCGGCGGGATTTCTCGCTTTGCTGAAACAGTGGGGAATCGAACAAATGGCTGTCGGCTGGGGCGGCAAACAGCCGAGCCTTGTGGCGTACGGCAGATTCGGCCGAGCGCCCGAGTGGATCAATTCCTGGCCGAGTCTTGATGCCACCGATGTGCAGGCTCCATCGGCAGGCACTCTGCTTACTTTGGACATCTCCCTTCCAACCATCCCCGGCGCAACGGAGGAATTCCGAGGCAGGTCGGATCGGGGACCGGATCGAATGCGGGAAGGCGGATTCGGCGATCGACAGCAGATGGGAGGACGACACGGAGGATTTCGACAGGGAAGCCGGTTCGGACTTGACCGCCGGATACCCATGATGATGCGGATGCTCCCCCCGGCGGAACGCCTCTCCCTGCGTGTGGCAGTGGGAGAACAAGAGCCGATTTTGTGGGCGGCTGCCTTTCGGGGCGACCCGCTGGTTATGACGGCATGGCTGGATACGTTCCTAAACTCACCGGGAATCGAGACGGAAGACCTCAGCGCCAGCGCGGTTCGCGTTGTGCTGGGAGGCGGAATGTACGGCCGGATTTGGGGGCTGAGCGAGGCCATACTGGTGGATAATGACGGGACATTGAATGTCTACTCGACCGAAGAAGCGTTGCGGTATCTCTCTGCGCCGACCGGAGGCAGCGGG
>JAKPRU010000384.1 GCA_029557025.1 Candidatus Omnitrophota bacterium
CATAGTTTGAGATAGAATCGGGGGAAACAGGAGTTTTGGCCTGTTTCCCCCGTTTTGCTTTGGGGGACAAGGAGCCATGCGCTGATGAGGATAGGCGGGCCGGGGTGGTCCTGCTCTCCGAAGAACCGCCTTTTCTGTATCCTGCTTACTTTCATGCTCAGCAGGCGGCTGAAAAGTACCTTAAAGCGTTTCTAACTTGGCATCAGATCGAGTTTCCAAAGACTCATTCCAGCCTTGACATGGAATTTACATAGGAATACATTCCTATGTAATAATGGATCCTAAATCGCAGGGATACATTATGAAACAGACATCCAAGGAACTGGCGTACCGAATCGAGCAGTTCAAGGAAGGTCTCAAGAAGGTGGGTGTGAAATTGACTTACCAGCGCCTTGAGGTTTTCCGCGAAATTGCTCAGTCCGAAGATCACCCCGATGCGGAAACGATCTGGAAAGGTGTGCGACAACGGGTTCCCACTGTCTCACTCGATACGGTGTACCGGACGCTGTGGCTGCTGATCGACTTGGGATTGGTCGAAACGCTGGGATGCGTACATGAAAGAGTTCGGTTCGATGCCAATCAGAGATCACACCACCATTTTGTATGCAGGAGATGTGGCAAGATTTGTGATTTCTATAGCGAGGAGTTTGACCGACTGAGCATCCCGGATAGCGTAAGAGGTTTGGGAAATGTGGAAAGGATGCGCGTAGAGATATCAGGGATTTGTGTACAGTGCTCGGAGAAAGAAAAATCTGAGCAGGGGATTGATTCTTGAATAAGTGGCCTGTGAAACGATCCGTGGGCTGCGGACAGTGGTTGCGTGGTCTCGGCCTGAAACCAATCAATACGGAAAGGAGGTGTCGGGTATTATTGAGCGTGCCTGAATGGCGACGGGATGTGACGGCCAGAGAACCGACATCCATCCCGCTTCGGAACAGAAAGAAAGGAGAAACGAGGATGTTGCATGTACGAATGAAGCACGTGTGCATCGGTGTCAGCGTTGTCTGTCTGTCTGTTCTCAGCTGGAGTGAGGCAGGTGCTGCTGCAATGTCCAGCTACTCACCCGTGGTGATTAAAGAGGATTTTGCTGCCACAATGGCCCGGATGAAGGCTGCCAAGGCGGAAATCATGCAACGCCAGATGGACCTGCTCAATGAGCGTTATGACCTGAGTGACCGTCCATCGGATGTCATGATGTCTGCCGGACGTCGCGCAGTGCAGGAAGGCGTGCGGGTCAAACTTCCCCAAGGCGTGACATGGAAACAACTCGGCAATATGACTCCGGATGAGATCAGGGACAAGAACCTGTGGCCCAAGGGATTCCTTCCGTTACCCCATCCGAATCACGCGGAAGGGGGCATGGTTTTCCCGAAGTTCCACATCGATGAAATCAAGAAGCAGGAAGGGCGTGATCTCACCCGTTTTGATCTGGATTTCGATCTGCCGGATCATTTCTTGCCCGAATATCCGCCGGCGATCTATCTGACCACACGTCCCGATCTTGGTGATGTGTCACAAGGGAAAGTGGTCACGATCATGAACTACTATGAGTTGTTCAATGGGATCCTCAATCCCAAACAGATCGAGGGGCTTCGCTTGCTTGTGACGCCTTTTCCGCAACAGCAGTTCAACATGACCGAAGACCGGCGATCCGAATTGCCGCACCGGGGTGTGACTTGCTTCGATTGTCATGTAAATGGGCACAGCAACGGGGCCACGCATCTGGTCGGCGATATCCGGCCACAGGAATTCCGGCATCGCCTGGATATACCACCCCTGCGGGGTGTCAATATCCAGCGGCTGTTCGGTTCTCAACGTGCCCTTAAGTCCATCGAAGATTTCACGGAATTCGAACAACGTGCCGCCTATTTTGATGGCGATCCGGTGATTGCAACAAAGAAAGGCGTGAATGTTCTTGAGCGTGGCAGTCAAGTGCATTTCATGGCTGAATTCCAGGCCTTATTGGATTTTCCTCCCGCGCCCAAACTTAACCTGTACGGTCGTCTGGACCCCGAAAAGGCCGACAAATCGGAGTTGCGTGGCGAGGAACTCTTCTTCGGCAAGGCCCAATGCTCGGTTTGCCACCCGGCGCCTTACTACACGGATAATCTGATGCACAACTTGAAGGCGGAGCGGTTTTTCAAACCTCAGGATGTGAATGGCCGGTGGGCATCCGCCGATGGGCCAATCAAGACCTTTCCGCTTCGGGGGATCAAGGATTCGCCTCCGTATCTGCACGACGGGCGTTTGTTGACACTTGAAGACACAGTCGAGTTTTTCAACCTGATCCAGGGTCTCAAACTCTCGGAACAGGAAAAGAAAGACCTTGTGAACTTCATGCGGGCGCTATAGCGATGGGATGGAGTGGAAATTTTCCACTCCGTTTATTTTCCTGAAAAGAATGAGGGCTGGGCGACTTGATCGGCAGTCCGGCCCTCATTTGTTCTTCGCATGGTGAGCGTCAATACGGATTCGGCGTTTTTTTTGACTCGAGAAGGAAAAGCGAAAACGCGAATGTTTCTAATCGCTTGAATTCGAAAGGAGAATACGAGAATGGGAACCAAGGGCAGAGCGATTGTCGGGAAGCACGCGGAGCGTGTCATTGAGCTTCTGAATAAGGCATTTTCCGATGAATGGCTGGCGTACTATCAATACTGGATCGGAGCGAAGATCGTTGCCGGTCCGATGAAGGATGCCGTGATCGCGGAGCTGATGCAACATGCGGCGGATGAACTTCGTCATGCGGACATGGTCTCAAACCGCATTATTCAGCTGGGCGGTACTCCCGTCACAACACCGAAGAAGTGGTTTGAACTGACCAACTGCGGCTACGACGAACCGGCCGATCCGTATGTCAAAAAGATCCTTGAGCAGAACATCTCCGGGGAGCAATGCGCGATCGGTGTCTATCATGCGGTCATGGAAGAGGTCAGCAGCATCGACCCGGTCACGTACAACCTTGCCCTGCAGATCCTTCAGGATGAGGTGGAGCACGAGGAAGACCTTCAGGCGCTGCAAGAGGACCTGGATCTCATGCTGTCGAGACCGGCCTGAGCGGAGAGTTGTAGATCCGGGGAGATCCCGGCAAGAATCAGATCAACAAAAGCCCCCGAGAGATTCGCCTGTTGGGGGCTTGTTTTGTTGGAGTTACAAGAAGAAATCTCGTGGCGGAATGTCCCTCGATGTCAATTTTTCTGAGAGTCCTTTTCCTTCGCCAGTTCGCGAAGAAGGTATTCGCACGCCTGGAGAATCGATCCCCCTTCGCCGTCAAACGATTTCCAGCGGGCGTAAATCGTATCAAGCAATTCTCTGGCTTTGGGATCTTGAAACGCACCCAGAGCGTTCAGTACATACAACGTTTCAGAATCCTCCGAGCAGATCTCCCTGCGCTGGAGAGTGAGTTCCGAGTTGGGGTTCTCGTTCCACCATCCCTTCTTGAGATTCTGTTCCGCCCAAAATCGATCATGCCTCTTCAATAATTCAAGCAACGTCGGGATGGCCTCCTTATATCCCACTTTCCGCCAGATCTCGATGATATCAATACGGATTCTTTTGTAGTCGGGGTTGTCGAAGAGGTCCATGAGTTTCTCTCCCGCAACATTGCCGCAAGAAATGATCCCATCCCTGGCCTCGGACGTCATATTCCATCTTGTCCGATTCAAGAGGAAAGGCAGCAGTTTCTCAAACCGTTCTTCCGGATCGGAGATCGCAAGGATTCGCTGAATTTCGAGATGGTCAAGATATCTTTGCCCACGAGAAACCTTATAGGTTTGTTCCCTCACATAATTCTTGACCAGCGGCTCCGGATTGTCGGTCAGATACATGAGGAAGTATTCCTTCAGCTCCAGCGGCTGCAAATCTTGAGGATCTACGATTCCGTAATCGCCTGTTCCAGGCTCCCTGCCATAAAGGCCACTTCTTCTGCGAAGAAACCAAAGGTTGTCTTCCCTGGCATCCTTTACGAGCGGTGAACCGCCCCAAGCACCGCCTGTGTCGAAGATTCCAACAGCATCCGCGGGATAGTCTTCCATGAATGCTCCCAAGGTCAGAACGTGACCATCTTCCTTTGCATATCCTCCAACTGCCGGTGTCAGGCCATGGTGGAGGATGATCGGGATCTTCTTCTTGTCGCAATTGCCTTTCAGGACTTCCGTGATGACAAGGACGGCGCGATATCCCCAAATTGTGGTCGCCGTTACCGGTGTTTCACGCGGAATATGTTCGATTGACCCTTCCTTGATATGGGCGACAACGATCAGCTCGGACCGTTCGACAACAGTTGCGTCCTCGAAGTGCGGACGCAGCCATGCCAGTGCCGCATCCGGCCACAGAAGACAGAAAAGAAAAGATATCGGCAGGATTTTTGCTCGCATCCTGGTTGTCCTCCGCATAGCGCATAAGAATAAAACGGGGAGACCCAAGCGTCGGTTACGCACTTTGACAGCAGACCACTCTCAGCGGCGAGTATTGTCCGGACACGGCGTGTCATTTTTCGCCATCTCTCCGGTCCTGTCCACCACAGTATTCACGGGATGACGCTCCATCTCCTGCAGCGCTGCGACCATCTCATCCAGATCGTAATGATATCGCCTGGCAAATTCATCCCGGTTCCTCCACACTTCCGACAGGATTTCATTCTTCATGTTCATTGACCTCCAACATCTCGATCGGGGTGCAAATCTCCGGGCACGAATAACCTTGTATGTTACATACCTTCCTTATGAAGGGTTTCGTCGCAGGATTGTTGATGTGACGGCAATTCCATGTAAGCAAGTAATTCACGCCATGGACGGCAGCGATTGCGATATCAAGGGCATCCGCTTGGGCTTTATCGGGAAGAGCACCTTGTTTTATCAACGCTGAGGCCATTTCACGGACCTTTTCAGTGATTCTCAGCTCCGTGATGTCGTTGATCAACTGAATTCGTCTTGCCGCTGCATCCGGATCTCCCGATTTGATCTCTGCGATTACCAATTCGGAAATATACAAGTCGTATTTGTGTCGCTTGCTTTCCCACCATTCGGATGTCACTTGCTGACATGCGGCTGTGGGCAAATCCCGGCTTGGCAGATAGATAGCTGACAATCGAAGTCTCAATGTATATACAAGATTTATTCACATCCATGAATCACTCTACGAAGAAACATCCTTTGTCCAATTGTTCGCCGCACCAGTCGAACGAAGCGACTTAGCCATATGTTACGTACCTCAATAATCTCCCCCCGTCAGTGTCCTGCACAAATCCTCTTTCATTGTCAGCCATTCCGGATTCCAGTCACCCCACAAGAAGACCTTCCCGCCTTTCGTCTCAAGGATCATTTGAGGCGGAGAGGTTTGCCCCTGGACGTTGTCTTTTCGGCCCGTGTCTGAATAGTCTTCAGGCATGATCCAAATTGTTGCGCTGCACTGAGCTTTGAAGTATCGCGCTCCCTCAATGGCCAAATAATAGGCGGTCCCATTTCCTTCTTCTCGGTAGAATGGATGTTCCCCATTTTCAATGCTCTTAATATACCACTTCTCCGGAAGGACGGATTCGATGGCGGATTTCGGGTCCGGGACCAGTGATGTGCCGCTTGATTTTTTTTCGCCCTTATCGAAGGCAATAAACTCATCAAAACACGTCTGTGCGTCGGCTTTGGTCCAGAGACCGACCTGGCCGAGTTTGGGGATCGTCTCGTCTTCCACATCGAGGCACGGTTCCCCATCCAGAAAGCACTGAATGTGATTGCCCTTCTGCGTAATGCTCAACAGACGCCACTCTCCCGCCGGGAATTCGAGGGATTCTTTCGTAGCCAGTTGTTTGCGTTTCCCTTCGATGACCTTGTACACGCGGATGTTGGTTTCGAGAGGATTGTATCGGCAGATGTAATAGTTGTTCGCATCCTGGTACCGCCACACAACCCCGCCGCCCTGGTCGATCACGCCCTTCACCGACTTGAGCCGGATGCTGACCTCACCATCCAGGAAACGACTCTTCTTGACTACCGCCAGGTTGAAAAACCATTTCGGTCCTTCCGCGATCTGTGCCAGGACATAGCCGCTCTTGGACGGGGCCGATGGATCCGCGACAACTTTCCAGACACTTCCCTCGCCCTCGCCGGTCTTGGCG
>JAKPRU010000396.1 GCA_029557025.1 Candidatus Omnitrophota bacterium
CGATCTTCTGGGATTCGCAATCGGTGATCGCCTCGTCCTGGAGAACCGCGAAGCGATCGGCTCCGGAAAAGAACAGGCTGTCGACTCGAATCACCAAGGGCTGGGCATCTTCGTCGATGGTGACATCGGTCAAAGGCTTGTAGATCTTGGCCGTCGCAGTGGTCTTGATCACGGACACTCGGATCATGGAGGTTGCCGAAGCTAGGCCGTCCGAAACCTTGTACTGGATCGAATCGGTTCCCAGATAGAACGAATCTGGAGTGTAGAAGACTGTTTGGCCTTGCATGACGGCGGTTCCATGCTTGGCCGTGGTTTGAATGCTGCCGCTGAGAACATCGCCAAGATCGTGATCGAGAACCCGTACGACAAACGAGCTGGGCACCGATTCCGTTACCGTGTAGGCGGTATCGAAGGCGATTGGCGCATGGTTCACATGGAACACTTCGACGACCAGGGTGTCGCGAACAACCGCGTTGGCTTTGTCCTTGACTTCCACCAATAGCGAACAAAGTCCGGGCAGATATTTCTTGCCCGCTAGATGCAAGGTATCCGTATCGGCCGATAGTCCCAGATAAGACAACGACGCGCCATTCGAGCTGTTCAAGGGAACAACCGCAATGACCAGAGGTTTTTGCTCGGGATCGCGGAAGTACTTGCTGAAAACCAGAGCGGCGGTATCCCGCTGATTTTCACTGATGCGGATCAACGGGAGTTTGGCCGTTTTGACCGGGGCCGAATCCTGGCCGACGATCTTGACCGCGAAATCCAGGGAATCCGAGAAATGCACGGTAGCCGGAACGTTTCCAGAATCTGTCGCGACCAATCGCCAGAGTGAAACGCCGTTGGTCGTGCCGGGAATGCAATGCAGATACGAAACAGCAGACACCACATTTAAAGAGCATTTGACCAGATTTGTTGGCGGAATTTGCAACTCCTTAAGAGTCCAACCTAGACGATTTCCAATCATATAATTAGACAGCTGGAGTGCTGGATCGGTTTTTGTAAGCGTGATTGTATCAATTTCGCCCAATTTTCGGGGAAGTTGCTTCATGCGAATCGGCCAAATGGCTCCAATAATTTGAGTTGTAGAAGAAATGGGGTT
>JAKPRU010000423.1 GCA_029557025.1 Candidatus Omnitrophota bacterium
TGGTCCCCCTTCTGTTGTCCCGTCCCGGACACACCCGGCCATGCGCACACGGATCTCCAGTGTTTCCTCAATGCCACCCAGGCCCGCTTCTGCGTCAATGCTTCCATCGGCGTCCCGCATCGGCGGCATTCCGACAATGGATCCGGGAAACCGGATCCCGCGTCGCGCCGGGACATCGACATCCCGCATTATCGGGCTGTCACGCCCCGATTAATGGAATACGCCTTCTCGCTCCAGAGCCGCGATGTCGGCTTCTCCGAGATTCAAGATCTCTTTCAGGATGTAATCTTTGTGTTCACCCAAGAGGGGCGCCCGCTCAGCTCTGCCGGGCGTTCTTGAAAGAACGATGGCCGGATTCTGGTAAAGCATTTTTGAGGTCTCCGGATGCGGCAATTCAACGAAATAGTTCTTTTCCTTGATGTGAGAATCGTTCAGCAGATCCCCCGCATCGGCCACGATCTCTGCCGGGATCTGCCTGCTCTGCAAGGCGTCTACAACTTGATCCGCAGAGCGTTGCAACGTCCACTCTTGAATGAACGCGTCCAAGGACTTCCTATTTCTTATTCTCCTCAATACGGAACAATACTCCGGAGCCTCTTTCAGATCCCGCCGCTCCATGACTTCGCACAGATTGGTCCATTGTGTTTCATTCAACACGGATATCGCACACCATCTGTCGATTCCCCTGCATGGATATATCCCTTCGGGACAATTGACGGACAACGCGTTGCCTTTCCGCTTCGCCTCTCTCCTGTTCGCGTCGAATTCCATCAAAATCGGTCCCATATAGGACACCATCGTTTCGAACTGAGATATTTCGATATTCCGTCCTCTTCCCGTCTCCTGCCTCGACCTCAACGAGGAGAGTATGGATAGTACGGCCATATAACTTACAACATAGTCTGAGTAATTGACTGCAGGTCCGGTGGGTGCGCCGTCCGGGAATCCCGTCAAATGCATAATGCCCGCAAGCGCCATGAGTTCCGATCCGTAGGATATATATTCACGGTGCGGTCCCGTAGTGCCGTGACTCGGCAGACTGACATAAATGACGTCTTTCTTGAATTCCGTGACGCTGTCGTAATTGAGGCCCCACTTTTTCATCACGCGCGACGAGAAATTGTTGATGACGACATCACTTACGGATATCAGTTTCTTTACAAGCTCAACCCCTTTGTCCCGGGACATGTCAATGGTAATGCTCAATTTCGACGTGTTCCATCGGTTATACATGCCGCCCGAATTCGGGCTGTACTGATCGCCGCGAAACGGTCCGGACCTCCGAATGAGATCCGGCCTCGTGAAGCCCTCAACCTTGATGACTTCCGCTCCAAAATCGGCCAGCATCTTCGTGCTGAAAGGTCCAGCGGCTACATGGGTAAAATCGACGATTCTCGTCTTCTTCAAAGGAAGATCC
>JAKPRU010000427.1 GCA_029557025.1 Candidatus Omnitrophota bacterium
CTGGTCCTGATGGCCCTGGAGCCGTATTCCTGTGTGTGGGCGAAGTATCTGCATACCTCTACCTGGGCGCCGTGGTTTGAAGCCGGAGTCTTTCTCTTTCTGATTCCGGGGTTGAAACACAGCAAGCGGAACTGGATTACGGCGTCCGGAGTATTACTTGGGATTTATGCGTTGTCGAAACAGTCGGCCATTTTTGTGTTGGTTCCCGGAATCTGCGCCTGGTTTCTGTTTGCACCGGAACGGAATATTCGGAGTTTCGTAACGGATATGGCGCTGTGGGCGGGAGGTGTGCTGCTGGTTCTCGTGCCGTTTTTCCTGTTTTTCGCATTGGCCGGTGCGCTGGATGAGCTGTGGCACGATATCTGGACGGCCCATCACAAAATGGCGGGCGCATTTGCAGATCACACTACCGCGTTTCGCTGGGGGGAATGGCGGTCCATGGTTTCTCTTGCGCCAGTGTTCTGGCTGCTGCCGCTTGGATCGCTGATTTTATTGTGGGGAAAGAAACGGCGTGAGACACTATTTGTATGGGCATGGCTGATTGTAGTTTTCTACGGAAATACATTTTTCATCAGCCATGTCTGGAGGCATTATTTCCTGGTGTCCATGGTTCCGGCGGCGATTCTAGCGGGGGCATTCTGTGGTTTAGTCGTCGGACAAATCGAACAATTAAAGATGGAGCCGAGATACAGAAAGGCGCTGCCTTGTGTGGGAGCGGCGGTCCTCGCCTTCGGCATAACCATTTTCTGGTCGAGAAACGACTGGTTTTACCCGGGGCTTACCCTGGAACAAGAAAAACAACTGGCAGCGTTTGTCGCCCGGGCCTGTCCGGAACCGTATTGCCTGAACCTGACAAACCCCGCGATGTATATCTGGACCGACAAGGAAATGCCTCCGGCGAAACGCGATGGCTACACGACAAGAATGCCGTTCTTTATGACAATTGCAGGCAGGGGATATCTGAGCGCGGAAGACATGAAGAACACCGTGGAGGGGTGGCAGGATGTACCGATTGGCTGCGTGATCGCGTACGACAAGTATCTGCGTCAGATCATGGAAGATCCGTTGATGCAGCCGCTGAAGAATTGGCTGTTGGAGAATTTCCAGCCGCCGCGACGGGTCAGTGTCGGGGAAAGCTACTACGGCTGGTTTTTCCTGTTTGAGAGGAAGCGGGAGTAGCAGAGACCAGTGCTGTGTAACCGAATAGTCTTTAGAATATCATCATTGCGAGCGAAGCGTGGTAATCTCGGCGTTCTAACGCGGAATCCCGGACCTTCGACAATCTCAGGAACCGGGACTGAGGCTGAGATCGCCACGTCGCCGCCCTTCGCCCATCGACAGGCAGGGACGCCTGTCCCACCAGTACGCCAGGCGTCCCTGCCTGGCAGCTACCCAGGCCAGGCGGCCCCGCCGGAGCGAGGCTCCCGATGACGTGACTCAGTAAAGAGAATTCAGAGATGGAACACTCGAATCATCCCCGACCGTGACCGGATCGATTCTGCAAAACCGTGCAAAGAACCGGATCAACCAAGTCTACGGTTTCCATACCGGAAGTGTTCCGGTTCTGAGCCGTGATCTCGATGGAACCGATCTCGATGTCGGGATTCAACTGAAACCAGATTTCGCCGGTGTACCCATCTACAGGGGATTGTTCATTCCGTTTGTCTACCAGGAATATCTCACGATTGACTACATGGCCACTTGTGTCACGGGCCGTGGCCCTGACTAACAGGGGAGATTCTTTCTTCATAATTCCGGTAATGAAGTCGGACAAGCGAGTACTCGGCGGCAGGTTGTGAAAGACGATGGTTTCACCGGACGGAATGAGCAGTTCGGGAAGATCCTCTACTTTCGCTCCTTGTCCGGTGACGGATACCATATTTGCCTCGATGCGAACAGCCAGGATGTTCGGCTGTCCCAGAGTCTTTTTGAACACTCTCCAGGAAGGCCATTTTTCCATTCCGGCGATATTGTAAAACGATTTACAAAGGCGATATCTGTCATGGATCTGAAGACCTGGCTCCAAAAGACCATGCCGGGCAATCCAGGTCGGTCGGGTATTCTGGACCGTTTCGACCAGTTTTCGACCGTAATCGAGAACCACTCGTGAGTTCAGGCCGGAGATATCAATCGTGTACAGGCCGGAATCACGGGCAAAGTGCCCGAAGCCGCAGAGCAATGTGTCCGAGGGATTGCTGTTCTCGTGAATCCAATCGCCGACCGCCATCCGCTCGGTCTCGACAACATGCAGGTAATGGAGGCACCTCTGCACGACGGCGAAAACCTGCGGGGAGCAGATCCAGAGAACGGCAGCCATGACAAGGACGCCGGCGGCTGTCGAGTATTTATGAAGCAGCGTCGGCAGAGATGTCAACAGGATGACAAGAAGTTGAAGCAGAATCAAAAACTCCGGGACGGCATAGTACCACACCATCCGTTCTTTAGGGTTGTAAAAATAG
>JAKPRU010000461.1 GCA_029557025.1 Candidatus Omnitrophota bacterium
GACCTGAATGCGCTTGATTTTCGCTTCTTTCAGCAAATGGAACAGCTGGATCTTTTCCTCGAATGTGAAGAGCCGTGATTCCATCTGCAATCCGTCACGAAGGACCTCATCCTCAAATAAAATCATGTCTTTCTGTTGTCGCTCCATCCGAGTTCCTCTGCCCCTTCCTTATCCTGCCACGTTTAACGCAGTCCGCTGTTTTTAGGACCTCGCATCCGACCCCGATTCATTCCTGTCGAGGAAGGTTTGAACGCGTAGGCGTTCAGATAGGATTCCAGATGTTGGTCCTCCGAGGACGGCGAATCCGGAAATCCGCCCAATTTCCTCGAGAGTTCTTCCGCTGCTCTCATGACAAGCTCGATTTTCCCCGGCAGCGCTTCAGGCGTGAAACGGTGGATCGGTCCGGCGATTCCCAATGCTCCCAGAAAGCGGTTTTCGAGCCCGAAGATCGGCGCGGCGACCGCCCCTGCGTCTGCCACCCTCTCGCCGAGGCTATACGCATACCCTTGTGCCCGGATCCGATCCAACTCGCCGGCAAGCTTGGAAGGGTCTTTGACGGCAGCCGGATTCCCTCTTTTCGGGCGTCCGCTGTTCAGAACCCTGTCCCGCACTTCCTTTGAACCGAAAGCAAGCAACACTTTCCCGCCCGCCCCCACATGAACCGGCATTCGCTGCCCCACGTCGATGGCCATCCGGACGTCTTTATCCCCCTCCTCTCTGGCAAGGACCACGCGCTCCAGGTTGTCCAATACGTAGATAGAGGCTGATTCGCCCGTCGTGCGGGCCAACTCCCGAAGAATGGATTGTCCCAGGCTGCTCACATCGGATTGACGTTCGTACACCCTGCCCAGGGACATAAACATCGTGCCCAAGCCATAGCTTCCGGTCTGGGGATCACGATGCAGAAATCCGCGTCCCTCCAAGGTGCCGGCGAGGCGCATAACGCGGTTGCGGGTGAAGCCGGTTTTTTCGATGATTTGTTTCAGCGTCTGATTCGGAGACTGCAGGAATACACTGATGATGTCGCAGGCAGCCAGCACCGCCTCAACATGCCGGTCGGTTTGTTTCTGCTTCTTTTTTTCGGCGGTGGTCAGAGCGGGTCTCTTCAAGCGCCTGCCTTTTTGCTGGAACCGAATTACGATGGCTACTCTGTAGCCATGATAGCTACGGGACAAACACTATTAAATTTAATTTCTAATGTCAAGTCATTTTTGAAGAAAGTTTGCCGACGGAGTTTCGTCCCTTGCCTCGGCTGGTTGGCCTGTGGTACGGATCGCATCGAAGCACGGAGAATGGGATAAAATATGGCCACGGTTGACGGTCGGAAGGGGCGACTCACGGAGGCGAAACGGAAGATATTCTGGGGCTGGTACGTCGTGGCGGGTACATTCGTCCCACAACCATCCTGATTCTTCTGCTGAAGAAAGGCGCGCCGGCGGAACGGACCGATTGAGTCTCGGGACCGC
>JAKPRU010000468.1 GCA_029557025.1 Candidatus Omnitrophota bacterium
GCGGTCCCGAAACTGAGTCCGGATGGCAGCGTGCTTTTCGCGCAGGCGATTATGACTACCGATACCGTTCCGAAAATCGCCTCTTACCGGGTCACCGTCGCCGGACGGAGTTTCACACTCGGCGGGGTGGCGAAAGGATCCGGGATGATCCATCCCAATATGGCCACCATGCTGGCGTTTCTCACAACGGATGCCCGGCTTTCACCGGAGAACCTGGGGCGTATGTTAAGTAAGGCGGCAGGGAAAACATTCAACCGTATCACCATTGATCGGGATACCTCCTGCTGCGATATGGTCGTCCTTCTGGCAAACGGTCTTGCGGTTGGCGAGGAAATTGAACCAAGGTCCGAACTGGGCCGTGCTTTCGAGGATGGACTGACAACGCTTTGTAAGGACCTGTCCCGTCAGCTGGTGCGCGATGGCGAAGGGGCAACCAAGGTGGCGGAAATCATCTGCCGGGGAGCGCGGGATGATATCCAGGCGAAACAGATCGCCGAGAGCGTCGCCACCAGTATGCTGGTCAAGACCGCGATCTTCGGGGGCGATCCGAACTGGGGACGGATTGTCAACGCGGCCGGCTACAGCGGCGTGCCGTTCGATCTCACCAAGCTGGACCTCTGGATCGGCCCGGTCAAAGTCTTCTCCGGTGGAATGCGCACGGAGTACAACGAGAAAGAAGTCGCCGAAGTTTTCACGCAAAAAGAAATCCAAATTGTCCTCAATCTGAACCGGGGATACGGTGAGGCCGAGTATCTCACATCCGATCTTTCCCACGAATATGTCCGAATCAACTCGGATTATTCGCACCGGACGTGAGGGGGGAGGGATACCATGCCCATGTTGAGGAATGTCATGATCTCGTGAACAGCGCTTATGCGTCGGAATCGGTGATTGTGGTATGATATGAAAACAACCGAGTGAGCGGAGGACTTGGTGCGTGGACCTGAAAGACATATCTAATCATCTTGAAAAGGAGCTCTGTATACTGTTCGAGGAAGTGCGATCCGGATTGGCTTCTCGCGAAGATTCCCGCGCTTTTGGCGCAATGATCGAAGAACGGATCGCAGAAAACTGGGATAGAATATGCGAAAAACTGGGGTATTCGCCCCTTCCCCGACCGGGAAGACGCACAATTTTCGATTTTGCTTTCATCCTGGAGAACACGACGGTTGGAGTCGACGTGAAAACGAAAGACCTTGACAGTACGCGGTATGCCGACGGAGGTATATGCGCCGTGGGGAATCTCCTCAAGTACCTGGCGAACGACAAAGCTGTTTTCCTGATCGCTGAATTCGGTCATAATAAGTCTTCGGAGAAGTCTGCCTTGCGGGATATTGAATACATCCGAGTCGCCCCGTTTACACTGCTTCCTTCAAATGCGTATCGCATTGAGAATCTGGGAACCGGGCAAGTGCGCTTGAATTATACGATCAATCAGGTATGGGATGAAATAGAATGGAATCGCGACATGAAGGGATTCTATGATCGTTTCACCGAATTAGCCATTCTTCATTACCAGCGAGTGGGGCGCGACGCACAAAGACGTTTAGCGGCAATAAAGGAATTCCGGGAGAATGGGTACCGACACTTCACCTTTGCACGCTGAACCCGTCGGGGCTTTCTTTACTCCGTCCAAATGGGCGGATTTCTGCGTTCACCGATTCGGTCTTGTTCGTGAATGGCTCTCCGGTGCATCGGTTTGTGATCCAACGGCAGGGATTGGATCATTCCTGTTCGCGTTGTGCGATCAAGCATTGACCGCGGGTAGAACATTATCTCCCGATCTGCTCTGTAATCTCTATTTCATAGAAAAAGAACCCGATTATGTTTCACAATTCCAAGAGACTTTTCTCTGTCGTTATGGAATTCCTTTCCCGCATACGAATGTACATGTCCATGATGTCATCCTTGATCCTCCGGATTTTCGAGTCGATATTCTTGTGGGAAATCCTCCCTGGGCAAATTTCTCGGATTTGCGGTCTGAGTATAAAAAAATACTGAAACCACACTTTCTAAGTGCCGGATTAGTTGTCGACTCTCAGGACTTGCTTCTGGGTTCTTCCCGAATCGATCTTGCCGCGCTTGTTGTCGAGACATGCATGGATAGACTTCTTCGAGATAACGGTAAATCTGTTTTCATTTTGCCCATGTCAATGTTCCAGAACGACGGAGCACATGCGGGATTTCGGAGATATCTTCTCCCGGATGGTTCTCCCTTTGCCCTGCGAGAGATTCTTGACTTCAATGGTCAACGGATATTTGATGGAGTAAGAACAAGATTCGGCGTGGCTTTCCTCGAAAAGAATGCTGTCACCCAGTACCCAGTGCCCTATTCCATATTGGACGATGGTATCTGGCTGGAAAAATGTGCGACTCCGTTCCCCTGCGATACCTCACCCTTATCGGTTCATGGCAGCGATGAAACACCACGGGATTTCCTCTCGGAGATCTCTTTCAATCTGAGAGAAGATCAAAAACCACGTCAAGGCGTGAACACGTGCGGTGCCAATCAAGTGTTTATTTTTGAAACAGTGCCCGATTTCATTCCCGAAGAATTGCTCTATCCGCTCGCCGATAGAAGTTCGTTTCAATTCGATGAAAAAACGACTGATCCGAACCGCTACATCTTCTTGCCCCATGATCGGATCTCCGGGAAACCGCTCGCACAAGATGTTCTTCAATCTCGTTTTCCCGACGCATGGCGGTATCTACAAGATAATCGTGAGTTTCTATTAAACCGAAAGGGGACTCTGATTGCATCCTGGAAAAATAGAGGTTTCTGGTGGGCGTTATTGGGAGTCGGACCTTATTCTTACGCGCCGTACAAAGTGATGTGGGAAGCCTATGGTGCTCGGACATTTCGCCCCATGATTTTCGGCCAGTACCAAGATCAACCATGGCAAGGCAACCAGGCTTTACATGCCTACATTCCCTGTCGAACACACCTCGAGGCGGAGACTGTAAAGATTTCTCTGTCTCATCCTTCGGTTCAAGAATTTCTTGAAGCATCCCGGACTCAGGGAACTTGTAACTGGGCGCAACCGGGACGAATAAAGCAGATTATCCGATTCAGGAAGCCGCAATTAGATCTATTTTGATCCCTATCCCCCCAAACTCTCCCGTATCTTCTTCTCGATCTCCGCAATCGGTATC
>JAKPRU010000485.1 GCA_029557025.1 Candidatus Omnitrophota bacterium
AATGACCCCGATCAGCCCTCCATCAAGAGCGCCTCTCAGGCTTGGGGATGGCTCGCAAAATATGTCTGGACCCGCGAGGTCTGGAGTCCGCCCGGATCATCGGACATGCTCGTTTATGTCCGTAAGGATTTGCTCAAAGAAGTCCCCGCGCCGAAAGTGGACGAGGGGTATTCCCAGGCTCCACAGACTCTTGTCCGGCTTGCCGTATGGGGTTCAAAAGGAAGCGGCCCCGGCCAGTTCCAGATGCCGAAGGGTGTAACGATCTCACCCGATGGGCAGCTCCTTTATGTCCTGGACAGCGGGAATTGCCGAATCCAGGTCCTGGATGCCAGCGGGAACTTCATGGCCCAGTGCGGCTCGGCGGGGAGCGGTCCGGGGCAGTTCAATCCGGACTACGGCGGACCGTGCGGCGGGATTGCTCTCGGAGGCAATGGACATATCTTTGCCACGGATACCTGGGGAAACCGGATATTGATCTTCGGGCAAGATGCCAATCCGATTGACGCATGGACACAGGCAGGACCGGGAGGCACATACTTTGGTCCTCGTGGACTAGCTGTCGCCCCGGACGGCAAAGTGATTGTTGCCGATACCGGACACCATTGCCTGATTTTCTATGGTCCCGATGGAAAATATCTGAATACGGTCGGCTCGATGGGGGCCGGTCCCGGGCAATTCACCGAGCCGGTGGGGGTTGCCGTGAGCGCCGATGGTGAAATCTATGTTGCGGATGTCGGCAATCTGCGCATCCAGGTATTGGGACCGGATGGCATGTTCCGTCGCCAATGGAACATTCTTGGATGGACTGAAGATCCCAATGCGCGTATCTGGGTCGAACCATACATCGCCCTCGGCCCCAATGGATCGGTATATGTCACCGATTCTATCAAAGGCATGATTCATCGTTTCAACCAATCCGGTGGGAATGTCAGGCTGGGTGTTGTGGCAGGCGGATTCGGCGCGCCGAAAGGAATCGCCTGCGATAAGGAGGGCAATCTCTATGTGGCGGATGCGGAACAGTGCCGGATCATCAAGACCCGGTTCTGATGTTGACTCTATGCGCGGCAATCGTACTTGCAGGGCGATATCCTTTGCGATAACTTAAAAGCAGACAGTTTCCGGCGGTGTAGCCAAGTGGTAAGGCAGAGGACTGCAAATCCTTTATCCACCGGTTCGAATCCGGTCGCCGCCTTCTTGTACTATCTCTGCACCGGACTTTCTCGGAAGAAGGTTTTGAAATGAGAGGAAACGTCCGATGAAATCAAAATCCCTGTTTCAACAAGGCACTGTTCTTGAGGATAGCGACAAGCGGGATGCTCTTGTCAAAGAGCGATTCCGGTTGTGGTGGGAGCCGGACTTCTGAGGATACTATTATTGGCCCAGCGAGGCTCCGCGCACCTATTCACTAGACGCGTATATCCAGGCGTTCGGATCTTTGGGATTCATGGAATGCGCAGATGATTCTCTGGAATCTGACCATAAGAGAATCACAATTTATGCCGTAGGATCTCGTCCAACTCACGCAGCGAAACAGCGGAGATCGGGATTCTGGAGCAGCAAGATCAGCAAAAGTGCGGATATCGAACAGATCCTGGAAGGATTGGAAGGCTCCTTTTACGGACAGATTGCCATAGGACAACTTTCTTTGTGATGATAGATGCCTCACCCGTTTCCCCACTGAATAATTGACCGATTCATGGCCTCTTCGACCCAGATCTTCCCCCGCGACAGCGCCGGGCGACGATGACCGTGGAGAAGGATATCCACCGGCATTTGAGCAAGTTTCTTGAGGCTCTGAACATAGGCTTTCGGATTGAAGTCGATACTGCCGCTCCAGCCGGTGCTGCCGGATTCCGCCACCAGATCCCCTGTGACAAAGACCTTGCGACCTCGCCAGGGAAACACATACACCACGGACCCATCCGCGTGGCCCGGCGTATGAAAAATCTCCACAGCAAAATCGCCCAAGGAAAACGAATCCTCATCCTGAAATTCGATATCAACCTCCGATGGGGCCGGGGGACGATGATACAGGTACGGGCAGGTGCGTGCATCTCCCGCCCGGACCGCCTCCGCGCAAATCCGATGCGCCGCAATCTTAATGCCTTTCTCACGGAATCGGGCGGCTCCGGCGGCATGATCGTAATGCGGATGCGTGAGAAAACAGTGGCTGATCCGCCCGGGATCGAGTCCCCATGCCCGCATGTTCTCGAAAATCTGCTGCCGGGATGCCCCGTTCCCACAATCAAACAAAACGATCTCCTCCCCCAGGTCCACCGCAAACACGTTCGAATCCACATACTCGCAATGCGGGCTGAACCAATCCGTATAGGTCAGAAAACAGTCCTGACTGCCCACAAGGTATATCCCAGGAATGATCTGCATAACACGCCTCCCGAAGTCTGATTAATTCCCGAAAGAATCCGTCACTATTTTCCTGATGATTTCTTTTTTTTTGAAGGAATGGGCAAACCGAACAGCAAACGAACGAAACCATTCCGTCCATCCCTGTTCGTGGATACTATGTGGGATAAACTGAAATTGGAGACGGTTCTTTTTTGCGTCTCTACGAAGGAACTTGACGATGTCCCGATCCGTTGTGGCTGTCCTGAAAACCTCCCCGGCTACTGTCCTGGCAGACTATCATCACCTGATGAACCTGGCGGGATACCAGGATGTTATTGCCAAAGACACGGAAACGGCCCTGAAAATCAATATCAGCTGGCATTTCTTCTTTCCCGCCAGTTCCACCACGCCCTGGCAGCTCGAAGGTGTCATCCGGGCCATGAAAAAGGACGGGTATGACCCGAACCGGATTCACGGCTGCCACAACCGGACCGTGGTGATCGATGCTCACCTCGGCGAACGCGAAAACAAGCAGCTCCAAGTCGTCGAAAAACACGGCCTGCGGAATGTCCATCTCTATGAGGGAGAAGAATGGATCGATATCCGCGATGCAGTCGGCGATCTCACAAAGAAATTCCTCTGTCTCAATGAGGTCTATCCAAACGGGTTCTCCATTCCGAAACGGTTCCTCGGCGAAAACATCCTTCATCTGCCGACCATCAAGACACATGTTTTCACCACCACGACCGGCGCGATGAAAAATGCTTTCGGGGGGCTTTTGAATGAGCGTCGGCACTGGACCCACCCGGTGATCCATGAAACCCTGGTGGACCTGCTGATGATTCAGAAGAAGATCCATCGAGGTGTGTTTGCCGTGATGGATGGCACATTCGCGGGGGACGGGCCGGGGCCGCGTTGTATGACTCCGCATGTTAAGAATGTGATTCTCGCCTCGGCGGACCAGGTGGCCATTGACGCCGTTGCAGCGAAAATGATGGGCTTTGACCCGTTGCGCGACCTGAAATATGTGAGGCTCGCGCATGAAATGGGCCTGGGTTGCGGCGATCCGCGTGAAATCGAGATCGTCGGCGACCCGCAGGCGGCACAGGAAAACTGGCACTTCGACGGCCCGTTCAAAAAAATGACTTTCGCCGCGAAAATGCAACATAAAATCTATTGGGGCAAACTGAAAACAGCCGTCGAATGGTCATTGAAAACCTGGCTGGCTCCCTGGGCATATATCGCCAGTGTGCTGTATCACGACCTGTACTGGTATCCGAAGAATGCGGATCGGCAGGTCCCGAATGTGTTGAACAGCGACTGGGCGCGCCTGTTCCACAACTGGGAGAATGTGGAACCGGATGAAAACGGCTGGAAGGATGTCGGTCAGGAAACACCGACAGGTGTGGTGAAAGGAACCGGCCGACATCTCTGGCAAGGCACAAAAGTCCTTGGTACCTGCATCTGCGAAGCCCCGGAATTCGCTGCACGCAAACGACACAAGACTCAGCCTCACGCAGAATAGAATCCTGTAACCGGTCACGGACTACAGGTCCGTGCCGAACTCCCTGCACACACCGCAAGCCCGTGACCCGTCATTCCGGCGAAAGCTGTCAGGCCATAGCCGAGCCTGCCGTCATTCCGGCGAAAGCCGCAATCCAGGCCTTTTCATCCAGGCAGCCGATTGTTGATATCCACCGGTCTTCTTCTGTGTAATCCGTGTTCAGTCTACGTATTCGGTGATTCATTCATCGAATAGGAATCCACAAAACGCGGACCAATCCACCCTGTTCCTTACCCCTGCATCGGCTTCAGCCAGTTCAACTGTTTCTCGACATTATCGTGCAACCGATAGGTCTTGACGTGATCGGCAACGGTTTCCCCGATCACATCGATCCGACTGAAATCCCCCACTCCCATCCCCGCCTCGGTGCAATAATTCAAATACCCCATCTTGGCGAAGTCGATTCCCATGAGCTCAATGCCGACACGATCCACCGCCAGCCAGTCCATTCCAACCAGCGCCACACGGTGATCGACCGGATCCCCGCTGCTGGGACCGTTACCCTCCATGCCCTGGAATCCATCCACAATCGCCAAATCCGGGCGAAGGCGGGGTGCAAGCGCAAACAGGTTGTAATTCACCCCGCGCGAACTGCCGCCGTGCGTAATGATTTTGTCGCTTCGGATTCCGGAACTCGGGTCTATTCCCCAGTGGAATCCTTCATCCTTGATGGGTGCGCCGAACACGATGTTCTTAAGTGACAGCGTGGCGATTACCCGGTCATGCGTTTTCATCACTGCCGGGGAAATGATGAAATTGTCCCGGTTCAGCAACAGGCTCGAAAGCCGTGTCGCGTGCGGGTGGAAATCCTCATCGCTGATCACGTAAAGAACCTCGTACGGTTCTTTGTCGATATCCAGGAATTCAATATCGTATTTCTTCGCCAGTTTCATATAGCCGAGTGCCTCATACCCCTCGAATGCCGATCCGGCGCTGGGGGATTCCGCGATCGTAACACGATTCTTCCCGATGGATTTCAGGAACTCCAGAATGGCTTCCAGAGTGTCTACATGAGTGCAAGCCAACGGATTGTTAAATGAAACATTGTTCGGTTTAAGGACTATCCGTCGGTTGCCGATGCCTTGCCGGATATCCTCTTTAAAAACCTGCAATCCGTCGAATATATTCGCCGCGCGGTCGTCTCCGGCAGTAAGCGAAACGCGACCCATTACCTTTGTATCCGCGGATTTCGCAGCGATCCTGCATGGAAAATAGCCTCCAGCCGCGATCCCGGCGCCTGCCAGGAGCGTGGTTTTGAGAAAACTGCGTCGGGAAGATTGTCGGAGATCCGTCATGATTCTGTCCTTTCTTTGCGGGATTGTCTGAACTTTGATTCACTTGATTATAGGATTACCGTGATTTTTTTTCCTTCATCATGCTCATCCTTTAATCCTGCCGATCATGGTTCGGACATTTGTACAGTTTACCTCACAACTCGATCACCTTCCTGCTGTCCGCTGCCTCACGCGCCTTGATGCACACACGGGTAACATGAACGGCCTCGCCGGGACGAATAATATGTTCCCCCTTGCCGCGCAACTCCGCCACGAAATTGACAAAGAAGTTTTCTTCCTGCGGAAGGTCCAAATCGCGAGGTCCCTGATCCCCGGCAATTAGCTCCACCCGCTTCCCGAAGTCCTTGATTTCAATCACGCCGTCGGAACCGGCGATGCGCAGACGGTCGTCCCCATGCGTAGGCGCTTTGGGCGGGCGGAGAAAATCCAAATGAATATCCGCGGTTCCCCCGTTGGCAAATCGGAACACCATGGCGCCGTGGTCCTCGCAGCCGGGGTAATCCGGGTGAGCGATATTGCCCTGCGTTCCCATCACGAGCGTATACTCCAGCCCTGTTGTGAACCGGACATAATCAACGGCGTGAATCCCCACCCACAGGAATGAACTGCCGTAGGTTTCACGACGTTTGTAGAAATCGGGTCGATTCGAACCCCAGCGATAGGATTTCTGCGCCGAGGCCAGAATGGGTTCGCCGATGGCACCCTCCGCAACCGCCTGCCGGATACGACGATATGGCGGCAGAAGACGCATGGCAAGAAGAGTAGTGAATCGAATGCCGCTTTCCTTTACAACCTGCTCCAGGGCATTCAGGTCCTCCATTGTGGTCGCAACCGGTTTCTCGGAGATCACATGAATCCCCTTCTTCGCGGCGGCCATGGAGGCCCCTGCATTCTGATGGTACGGCAGGCACACCACCGCAATATCGAGTTCTGCCTTCTCCAGCATCTCATCATAGTGGTCGAAAATGCGGGTTTCCGATGTAAAAGCCGGCCAGGATTTCACCCCGGAAACATCTTCATCCGGTGTCGCTTTGGCGTAAGCCGCAAGACAGGCCCCTTTTACAAGGGGGATTCCATCCAACACGTATCCGACGTGGCCTTCCCTGCCGATCATTCCGATCCGAAGGATTCCCGATTCGTTCATAGCCACCTCCGCTTCAATATGTCGGGCAAGCGCGGGTCCACCTGCGCCCATCGTCGCCAGGAATTGCCGTCGATCCATCCAAGGACCTCCATCTCAATCCGGTATACGGAAATCGTACCACACTGCTCCTTCCGGGCCACCGTGCCCGCCTTGGAAAAATCGATCTGTTGTCCGATTCTGTCCTCTTCAGGGGCAATGGATACGGATGAAAAATTTTTGTTGTTTGGGGCTTGTACGGCTCTTGGCAGACTCCTATAATTGGAGCTTTGGTCAAGCTCTGCAAGTTGGAGTCATATCACCTGTGCCGAGTTCTGTCCGATTCGTTTCCATCATCCCCCTGTCCGTTTTATCGTACGGAACGATTCCGTTTTTCATCATCGGTCGAGGTGCATAATGTCGGAAAACCGCCGAGCCCGATTGCGGCGTTCCGCCGCCAAAAAAATCAATGAGCTGATCCAATTGGGCCGTGAAAACGGCCACCTGACTTATGACGACATCAATCGCATGTTAAGCGATGAAATGATGTCGGCGGAGGAACTTGACGAGATCTTCATTGTCCTCAACGATGAGGACATTCCCGTGGTGGATGAGTACGCACTGCCGGTCGAAAAAGGCGGGAAACCGCTCACACGGGATGAAATCATCGAACCGGAAAGTATGCACGCAGAGGAGCGATCCCGTGTGGATGACCCGGTGCGGATGTATCTGCGGGAAATGGGCCGGGTTCCCCTTCTGACACGCGAGGAGGAAATCGAACTGGCCAAACGAATCGAATCCGGCCGATTCAAAATCTGCCGCGCTCTGGCCCTCTCGAAACTCGCCATCAAAGAAATCCTGTCCCTGGTAGAGCGGATCGAGAGCGACCGGCTGAAAATGGAAGATGCCCTTCAACATCTGGAAACGCAGGACGAAATCTCCGAACGACAGAGAAAGAAAATCGTTGACGATCTGCGGGCGAAGATTCTGCAGGTCCAACAGGAACAGCAGGAACTGCACGAGCTCGAAAGCAAACCCAGTACGAAAATCATCCTGGCAAAGATCACCGGCAAAAAAATTCACTTGGGAAATCTTCTGATCTCCATGCGCCTGGATCATGAGCAACTGGGGAAAGTGGCCAAGAAAATCATCGCTCTTCATCGTAAAGCCGACAGCGCCAAAGAGGAAATCAGCGAGGCTGAAAAAGCGCTCGGCATGAAAATGGACGAGGCCATGCGCCTCTATCAGAAACTGCGTCACACCAGCTTCGGCAAGAGCGAACTCGAAAAGAAAACCGGCCTTTCGCGCGAGGCGCTCATTGAGATCTGCAGAAAAATCAAACGCGCCCAGGAAAAAATCGAGAAAATCGAACGAGACGCCGAAGAAAATATCGAGGACCTGGATCGCATCGCCGAGCAGATCCACAAAGGAGAAAAGATCGCCCACCTCGCCAAAATGGACGTGGTCAAAGCCAACCTGCGCCTGGTGGTCTCCATCGCCAAAAACTACACCAGCCGCGGTTTGCAATTCCTGGACCTGATCCAGGAGGGAAACATCGGCCTGATGCGCGCCGTGGATAAATTCGAATACCGTCGCGGATATAAGTTCTCCACTTACGCCACCTGGTGGATTCGCCAGGCCGTCACACGCGCCATCGCCGACCAGGCACGAACCATTCGCATTCCCGTCCACATGATCGAGACCATCAACAAGATGACCCGTATATCCCGTCGCCTCGTCCAGGAGTACGGACGGGAACCGACCCCCGAAGAAATCTCCAACAAGATGAACCTCTCGGTAGAAAAAGTCCGTGGCGTGTTCAAGATCGCTCAGCAGCCGATCTCTCTCGAAACTCCTGTGGGAGATGAGGGCGACACGCATTTCGGCGACTTCATTGAAGATAAGAATATCTCTTCCCCGTCGAACGTTACTTCAGACCATATCATGCGTGAACAATTGGAGGGCGTGCTGAGAACCCTGACCGAACGTGAGGAAACGGTTCTCCGCTTGCGCTTTGGGATCGGGGACGGTTACCAGCGGACCCTGGAGGAGGTCGGAAACCGGTTCGGCGTGACTCGCGAACGAGTCCGGCAGATCGAAACCAAGGCTCTCCGCAAACTCCGTCATCCGGTTCGAAGCCGCCGACTCAAGGATTTTGTGGATTAGAATTCCATCCCCACAGGCTGGAAGCCTGTGCCACCCAATTCTCCCTGTGGGAGGACAACTGCTTCTCCCTCTCCCTACAGGAGAGGATTGGGGTGAGGGAAAAAGGGCAGCCCGAATCCTGCCGGAGAACAAACGCAGCAGGACATCTCTGCCGTGCCAAAGTAGGAAAAACAGTGTCTTTCCAGTTTCGATATCCGTCACATTTACTTTGCGCAACCTGTCTCATGCCGCTCCTGGCCTTGATTCCGATTTTGCCGGTCTGCGCCCAGACCGGCCATCCTCGTCTGTACTTCGATTCCGGTTCCATCGACCAGGTTCGGATGCGTGTCGTTTCGGATGAAAAGTCCAAGGCCGGATGGGATGAATTCTTTCGAACGGCCTTTGCCGAAACAGGCCAAAAAGAATGGAACAGCACGGTTTGCGAACGACTCGCGTTCGCGTATCTGCTGATCGGTGTCGAGGACATCGGCAAAGCGGCGAAAGAGATGCTCTTGCAGGCGGCGCAGATGCCGTCCTGGCAGGATACGAGTCAATCCGACCGCCCATCTTTTCCATGGCAGAGCGGGCTGCGCACGGGTGAATTGTGCATGACAACGGCCACAGTCTACGACTGGATTTATCCCCTTTTGTCCGAAAGCGAGCGGCAAACGGTCCGTTCCGCAATTATTGAAAAAGGCATTCTCCCTTTGATCCGGGATTGGATTCAACCGGGTTCCCGGATTCATGCACTCGATAGTATGGGTCACAATGGGTCGGTGGTCTGCCTGGCGGGCGCGGGAGTTGGAGCGCTGAGTGTGTATGATGAAGATCCGCGAGCCAAAGAATGGGAGCGCGATATCACGCAGTCTCTTATGGAATGGCTTCGCTACCAGGGCAATCCGCTTCTGAACAAGGTTCCGAGTTTCGCATTCGACGGCGGGTTCTATGAAGGACTGAACTATGGGGATTCCAGCCTCCGATGCCTGTTCCGGTATGCCGAGGCGCTTCAACGCGTAACCGGCAGAGACATCCTGACAGATAATTCCGCGCTCAAATATATGGGACAATTTTATCTCTACACCGCTTATCCGAGTTCGGAGGGGTGGTGGAGTGTCAATTTCGGCGATTCGCCGTCACGGTTTATTCCCGGCAACTCCGTTCTGCTGAATCTGGCCCGTCGAATGCAGGACCCGTATGCCCTCCTGCACTGGAATCAGGCGTACGGAAGACCGAACGATCCCTTAGGTTTCCTTTGGATGCCGTCGAATATGCCGCCCAAAACGCCCGATGACCTTGCTCCCTCGCGCCTGTTCGAGGGAATCAACTGGGCGATTGTCCGAGACGGCTGGACTCCGGATGGAAGTCTTTTCGCTCTGACCTGTGGCGAGTATTGGAATCACACCCATGCGGATGAAAGCTCTTTCATTTTGTATTCCGGCGGTAAACCGCTTGTCATCGACTCCGGCGGTTGTGAGTACTCCAGGGATGAATATCTTTCTTACTTTGTCCGGAGCGAAGCGCACAACGTGGTCTTGTGGGAAAACCAGGGCCAACCGAAAGAGGGTCCGTTTCGGTGTCGCACCGTGCCCGGTGAGATTCACGGTTGGGTTTCCAGTCCCCACTATACGTATTTCTATGCCGACGCGACCGGCCCGTACGCTTCCGTCCTTTCCAGAAATGTCCGGCATATCATCGCGATGGATGGCGTGTATGTGCTGGTGGACGATCTTCGCGCATACAAACCGGGTGTCTTCTCCTGGCTGTTGCACCCCGAAGGAAAATACGATGTCGAAAAGCAATCCGTGAGCATCATCAACGGTTCGGCGGCAGCAGACCTCCGGTTCGCTTTCCCGAAAGACCTGCAAAGTGAGAAACGTTCGGGAATGGAAGAAACCACGGCAAAACCCAAGCCGTATCTTGCTTTCAAGACCAAAGAACCTTCGGAGGACATCAAGTTCCTCTCCGTTCTCTCTACAAGGAAAACCTCGGACCGCCCCGCTGCGCCGCCGGAACGGATGGAGGGATCGAATTGGGTCGGGATGCGCTTCGATTGTCGGAATGGAAAAGCGGACCTGTATTGCAACCTTCTCGCCGATGGCCGAAAGATGGACGATAACACCGCGAATAACATGGCAGGATTTATTACCGATGCCTTTCTGGTACTCGCCGTAAGAGATGCACAGGGGAAAATACTCCGGCTTGGGGTACACAACGGCAGTTTTCTGCGCGATGGTTCCGGGTCCATTTTCGAGTCGTTCGCCAAGTCCGACTTGGTCTATGAGATCGGATCAAATCAAATCGATTCAAGCGTCCGAACTCAAGCCGGATCGCGCATCCTGCTGCGGTCCCCCAGACCCTCTGCAATCACCCTGGACGGCACAGCCGTCACCGATTCGCCTTGGCGGGAGAGTGTATCCATGCAAGAGGTCACCCTTCCAGCAGGTTCCGGAAGGATCGGCATTCGATGGTGAACAACCAGCCGGCGGGGGTCCGAAAAGAATTCGAGCGGTTTGAGAAAAATGCACCCAAACTGTTTGGAGATTTGCTCCGGCCGGACGGGAAAGTTTTTGTAGCGCGTGCGCCGGGCCGACTGGATGTCATGGGCGGCATCGCGGACTATTGCGGCTCGCTTGTTCTGGAGATGCCGCTGAAAGAGGCGGTTCTCGCCGGAATCCAGAAGAGGAAAGATCGACGGATTGTCATCCGCAGCGTAGAGGCAGGCAAAGAGGGATTCTCCCCGGATGTAGAATACTCCCTCGACGATTTTCGTTCGACACGCGGTCTGAAAAGTTATTCTCAAGTTTCTTCCGAACTGCAAGCAGATCCCCGTAAGGCTTGGGCCTCTTACGTGGCCGGCATTTTCTTCGTGTTGGAAAAAGAAAGACTTGTGCCGCCGTTTCAAACAGGCGCGACCGTTTGCCTGACAAGTTCCGTTCCGTTCGGGTCCGGAATTGCGTCCTCGGCGGCGTTGGAGGTTGCGGTTCTGTACGGCGTTCTGGCGGCTTATGGATTGCAGATGGAGGGTTTGAAGGCCGCGCGAGCCGCCCAGATTGCCGAGAACCGGGTTGCAGGCGCTCCCTGCGGCATCATGGACCAGGTTACAGCCGCGCTGGGAGAGGATCGCGCGCTTCTGGCGTTGCGTTGTCAACCGCATACCATGGAAGGCATCATCTCCATCCCGGAGGGATTCCGATTTGTCGGCATCCATTCCAATGTGAAGCACAGTGTCGGCGGGTCGCGGTACACCGATACCCGCATCGGGGCATTCATGGGGCACAAGATCATCCTGACCGTGCTGCGCGCAAGAAAAGATCCGTTTGATGGATACCTGGCGCGGATTTCGCCCGATGAATACAACGCCCGATACCGCCGTTTTCTCCCTTCCCGAATTACCGGCGCAGAGTTCCTGAAGCGTTACGGCGACACAGTGGACCCGGTGACACGAATCGATCCGGGAAAAATCTACGCCGTCCGCAGCCGTACGGAACACCCGATCTATGAAAACCACCGGGTGGAACAATTCCGTCGGATGCTGCAATCGCAGCCGGAATGTGGAAATATGGATCGGGGCATGGTCCGATTGGGCCGGTTAATGTACGCCTCCCACTGGAGTTACGGAAATCGTTGCGGAATGGGGTCCTCAGAGACCGACCTGCTGGTAAACCTGGTACGCAAAGCCGGACCGGACAAGGGGCTGTACGGAGCCAAAATCACGGGTGGCGGTTGTGGCGGCACTGTGGCAGTGCTTGCATCGGAGGGAACCGAGATTCTCTTGCAGCAAATTCTGGCCCAATACGCAGAACAAACCGGGCGAGAACCCCGTTTGTTCGCAGAAAGTTCCCCCGGCGCACAATCCGCCGGAATCTATACCTTCACTCCTTGATTTCCCCCTCTCCCACCGGAAGAGGGTTCGCGTGAGAGCGGCAGATATAGTGTGCGGTGCGGCCGGGGCTGGCGTGAGAGCAATCCGGATGACACCGGCATCTTGCCGGTGATCTCTTCTGCTCCCCCCATCCTGTCCACCTCCCCTCTCCGTACTTGGAGAGGGAAAGGGGGGTGAGGACAATCCGCCTCATTCCACTCGTTCCTGCTATACTGAACAAAATGAACACAGACATGATTACCTACACAATTCTCTTCATCAACTTTTGCCTGGCTATATCGGTGCATGAGTATGCCCATGCCTGGGCCGCGTACCGCTTGGGGGATGACACCGCCCGTGCCCAGGGACGTATGACCCTCAATCCGTTGGCCCACCTGGACCCGATAGGAACCTTCTGCCTTCTGTTCGGATATTTCGGGTGGGGTAAACCGGTTCCGGTCAACCCCGCCAACCTGAAAGACCCGCGTCGCGATGGCGTCTGGATCTCTGCGGCGGGTCCTTCTGCAAATCTCCTCTTGGCGATACTCTTTGCCTCCGTCTTGTGGATTCTTTGGATCGGTCCCGGATCGTTTCTGTGGGTCGGACAGGAATCTCTGAGAATTATGGTCAGTGCCATGATAATGGGGATTCTGTTGAATCTCTCATTGATGTTTTTCAACCTGCTGCCGATCTTTCCTCTCGATGGAGAAAAGGTTATCGTCGGGCTGATTCCGGCACGATGGGTGCGGCCGGTTCTCCGATTGAGAAGCTACGGGATGGTGGCCTTGCTGGTCCTGCTGGCAAGCAAACCGCTGCTGGATTTCTCCATCATCGGCTGGCTTGCCGGAAAAATCATTTATCCGGTGTATTGTCTGTTGGTTCCTTCCGGATTAGAGACGGTTTTTTGAGCATGGAGAGTCAGCCATTCGACGAAAACACGCAACTGATGGGAGAATCGGATACAACCTCGGCGCTTCCCTCGGATAAGGACGACTTGCCGTTGCCGAACGGGGAACCATCCTCCGATGAAGAACCCGGAAACGGTCGTCCGGTGCGTCTGCCGGTGGAAATAAACGGATTCAGCGGCCCCCTGGACCTGCTGGTCCTTTTGATCGCAAAACACGAGATTGACATCTTTTCCATTTCCATTTCGACCATCGCCGAGGAGTTTCTCCGGGTCATCCGGGAATGGGAATCGAAAGACCTGGATCTGGCCGGGGAATACCTGGTCCTGGCTGCCACTTTGGTTCGATACAAGTCACGAAGCCTCGTACCCCGTGAAGAACAAGAGGAAGAAGAGGCGATCAGCGATGATCTGCTGCGCCAGCGTCAGCAGGAATACGAACGGTTTCGGGAAGCGGCCATCCGGTTGCGCGAACGCGAAGAGAAAGTGTCCGCGCTGTTCCCGAGGCTCGGTCCCATCGCCGAGCAGCCGGAAGAGGTTCTCGAATTCACCGAAGTCAGTGTGTACGACCTGTACGCCA
>JAKPRU010000498.1 GCA_029557025.1 Candidatus Omnitrophota bacterium
TGGATCGCTGCCCGCCATCGTTTGATTTTCGAGGAATTCTTTCAGTTGCGATGGCGGCTTGCCCAAAGTCGATCCGCCATCCAGTCTGCGCAGGGGGTGCAGCACGCTCCGCCGGTTCCCGATCCATTAGCATCGGAGAGCGGGCCGGATCCTTCCTCTCCCGGAGAGAGTAGGGTGGCAACTTCCGAGAGAATCCCGGCAACATGGCCGGCCCGTTACATTGAGGCTCTGCCGTTTCGTCTGACCGGCGATCAGGTGCGCGCGGTGCGGGAAATCCAGCAGGATATGCTCAGTCCCACTCCTATGAACCGGATTTTGCAAGGAGAAGTCGGGGCGGGGAAAACCGTCGTGGCATTCTACGCATTGATCCTGGCTGCCGCCGGCGGATATCAGGCGGCTATGATGGTTCCCACCGAAATCCTGGCCGAGCAGCATCTCAATACCTTCCTGCGACTCAAGAAAAACATCCCCGAACTGAGTGTGGCTTCCTTGCGCGGCGGAATGACCGAGCGGGCACGGAAACCGATCCTCCAGGCACTGGAAGCAGGGTCTCTGAACATTGTCATCGGAACCCACGCGCTTTTTGAAGAGCGAATCGAGTTTGATCGCCTTGGACTGGTGGTCATCGACGAGCAGCACAAGTTCGGTGTTGCGCAACGATCCAGGCTGGTGGAAAAAGGAACGCGGCCTGACTTGCTCCTGATGTCCGCAACTCCCATCCCGCGAACGCTGGCCCTGACGTGGTACGGCGATATGGATATCTCCGAGATCCACGAATTGCCGGCCGGAAGACCTCCTGTCAGAACCCGCTGGACTACCTGGGACAAGATCGATAAGGTCTGGGAATTTGTCGATAAGAAACTGGCCCTTGGCCAACAGGCTTATGTGGTCTGCCCGGTAATCGATCCCGGAGATGAGATCGGCGCATATCCCTCGGCGGAAGAGTTCTATCAGACTCTATCGCAGTCGGAGTTCTCCCACCGGCGGATTGCGCTTCTGCATGGGCGGTTCAAGGCCGACGAGCGAAGCGAGGTTATGCGTGCGCTCGCCGAGGGAGATTTGGACCTTGTTGTTGCGACAACCGTGGTAGAGGTCGGTGTGGATCTCCCACGGGCGACCATCATGGTTGTGCTGGGAGCAGACCGTTTCGGCCTGGCCCAATTGCATCAGTTGCGGGGAAGAGTAGGACGAGGAACGGAAAAATCCTATTGCGTCCTGGTAACAAAATCGAATATCAGCACGTTTGCTAAACAGAGACTGGAGGCGTTGGAACAGTCACGGGATGGGTTTTACCTTGCGGAGCAGGATTTGCGTTTGCGTGGTCCGGGGGAATTATTCGGAATCCGTCAGAGCGGCCTCTGGACATTTCGGGTGGCAGACCCTGTTCGGGATACCGAATGGTTGAAAAATGCCCAGACCGCCGTGGCGGATTTATATCAGGCAGACCCGGATCTTCACCAGCCGCCACATCGCCCGTTTGCCGTATGGCAGAATCTGAACAGCAAAGAGAAACCGGTGTGTGGAAGCAGGGGCACGTTGTAACGTGCCCCTACTGACTTCGGTCGAAATGACAAAATGCGGTAAAGTACCTATGCCCCACAACAGAAGAAAAGTCCGATGAACGTTGTTCAGAAAGTGATCTTTATTTTTGTTTTCTTGTCCCTGACCGCCCAGGCGCAGGAACCTGCCCGCATTTTTCGGATTTTTGTAGCTCCTATGCCGCAATGTGCCACCCCGGATGTTTTTCCGCCTGATCGGCACAAGGTCATCCAGGTGTGGAATACGACGGCCTTGGACCGCGCGGCGAGGATCCACTGGTCGGATGAAACTTCCATGCCCTGGTCGCAGGTCGCCGGACAGGTCGCTCTGCGAAAGCCGGACGTGGTTATCGGGGAATATCAATTCCTCCTGGCAACAATCGGCACAAACTACGTTCCTTTTCTCACCTGGACCGATCCGGTAATCCCGGCGGTAAACGGGGCGACCCTGCTTACAACCAGGCAGACAGGCATCAAGAGCATGGCGGATTTGAAAGGCAAAATCGTTGGGGTAATCGACTTGGCGTATCCGCTGGGCGGAGGGGCGCAAAACGGGCTGTTGCGCAGCGCCGGTCTGGGACCGGAGGAGACGCCGGTTCGGGCGCTGGGAAGCGCGCGGGAAGTGGTTCACCATCTTTTCGCCGGAACCATTGATGCCGCCGGGCTGCCGGAAGGGGAGGCGGAGAAGGTTCTGCGGGATTATGGCCTCGACAAGGCTATCCCCGAACTGCGGGTCATCAGCCGTTTTGAGGCCCCCAGTCGCTATGCCCTGTTTGTCCGAACGGATCTGCTGAGACCGTTGCCGATCTTCCCCGGATTTCTCGAAAAGGTCCTTTCGGAAATCTCTCCTCCGGGTTCCGTCGTTCGCGAAAAGCTCCCCACCGAATGACGGTTCACCTGCAATTGTCAACACAACGTCAGTGACCCAACAATCGCAGAGCATTCCCGGAGTAGATCAAGCGTTTCGTTTCCTCATCGATTTGGGAGGACTCAACCATTCCGATACTGAACCACGGATCAAGTAGCGTGAGATCGGTTCCGAACAGGAAACGTTCCGGTCCGGCGCATCGCACCGCATACGCGATTTTGTCGGCCAACGGCAAACTGCACGCCGGTTCAAAATAG
>JAKPRU010000508.1 GCA_029557025.1 Candidatus Omnitrophota bacterium
TCGGTCCAGCAGGGCGGGCAGCCGCACGATGCCACCTGTGATGTCGGCATCGATAATACGGGAAGTTCAATTCAGTTCAACATCAATCTCTGGCTGCTCGATCAAAAGGAAGATATTACCGGTAATCGCGGGTATCTGCAGGCCTATGGAGCTCCAACGCCGTCGCCGGCTGATACTGATCCTACGAAATATTTGTTATTTGATTCCAACGGGATTGCGATTACCAAGTATCCACTTGCGCCGTTGGCGGCGGTCTATCCGTCGCGGATGCCGGCACCAAGCAATCCGCAGGCGCTATGGCCGCCATCGCTGGCCGGCTATCCCTATTACTGGTCGGTGTTGTATCGTTTTCCGAATGCACAACCGAATGGCGCGGGAGGATTCGATCCGGCATCGTTGCAGAGCATTCAACTGATTACCTTTGTAAATCGTCGCGCTGCGGTTGGCTACGATGCGCAGGGCCTTCATGGATTGCCGGTACGTTTTTACATCGGCTGGAACGTCGATACAGGGCGTCTGGAAGTGCTGGATAACCCCGAGGAGAAGTTCTATCCTGCTATGACCGGCCTGCAGATCGCTAATTTTCTGGATCGGGACATGACGCTTGTGCAGTCGAACAGCGGGGATGTATATACAATTCGCGACATACACACCGATTCATCCACCGCATGGCTGGAGTTGGATCCGCCATTTGGCGGTTTGGCTTGCATGTGGACAATCTGGCGTGATCCGTCAGCCGGGGTTTCACCGACAATCGGGGTATTCAAACGGACGTTGCAGTTGGAATGACGGGCGGGAGCCGGAATAAGGCATTTGACTTTGATGTACCCCTTTCCGGGACAGTTGTTTATCCCCTACGATGGGATAGAGTGTGGGTCGTAAGGGCGGGCCGATGAGGACGAATGGAATACAATCCGGGGTCAGGGGTCAGGGGCCGGGGGCCGGGGAAAGGGTCTGCGCCCGAACTCACTCTGATCCGGTTCATCCTTCATCCTTCATC
>JAKPRU010000548.1 GCA_029557025.1 Candidatus Omnitrophota bacterium
CCTTGATTTTGCCGCGGATCTTAATCAACAGATAAATCAACGCCGTATAGATTGTCAAGAAAAACAGTCGGACTGTTTTAAGTTTGCGTCGCCGCAGCATCGCATCTCCTCAGCCTGAAAAACGCTTCTTGGCCTGGTCCAACAAAACGGCCACGAAAATCACTAATCCAAGAATGGCCTGCTGTAAATAGCTGTCCACATAAAGAAGATTCAATCCGTTGAAGATCACCCAGATCAAGAGCGCCCCGATCAGGGAGCCGAGAATCTTGCCCTGTCCTCCCATGAGGCTGGTTCCGCCGACCACACACGCCGCGATCACATACAGTTCATACAGCGTTCCCGTTTCGGGATGGCCGCATTGCAGCCGCGCCGCCATGATAATCCCGGCAACCGCAGACAGCCCGCCCGTAATGACATACGCAAAGAACTTGATCGCATTGACCTGAATACCCGATAACCGGGTCGCTTCTTCATTTCCGCCCACGGCATAAAGATATCTTCCAAAACGTGTGTCGGACAAAACAAAATGCCCCACCAGAAAAACGAGAATCATAACGGCCACCGGCACAGGGAGCTTGTTTCCCAGCGCCTCCTGGAACAGATACCCGTTCCCGATGAACTCAAATTCCTCCGGAAGATCCCAGATCGGCACGCCACTGCACAGGTATCGTGAAATCCCGCGCGCGACCAGCATCATCGCCAGGGTCGCGATGAACGGCGGGATTCGGAAGCCTGTAATCACGACACCGGACACGGCCCCACCCAGGCAGCCCACGAGAATCCCCACGACCACAGCAAATAAAACAAGCCCGGTTTTATCGGTTACGGCACGAACCGCGACCAGGCGCTCGGTTGCGCCGACCGCATCAATGGCGCGATTCAGGCCGGAATGAACGTCCCGATCCATGCCGAACAGGATTTTCAGATCGGGCTGGGAACCCAGTATCTCTTCAGCGGCTTCTTTTGCAGCCTCTTCAACGGTGAGCGATTCTGTTGCGAGGACGGATCGTTCGCCCAGAACGGGGATTTGAGTCTGTGTGGCGAGCGTCTGCTTGAGTTCTTCAATAAAATCCTGCGCACCCGGCTTCGCCCCATCATAAAACAGATACAAACCACCGGCCTGACTTTGCGCGGCATCTTTCACGGCCTGAACCGTGGCAGGCAGAACCGGCCTGATCCCAAGGACATGATTTTGCGCAGATTTTCCTGAAAGAAAAGCAAGAAATACAGATACTGTGACCCCGGCAAGCAGCCCCCATCCTCTTCTTCCGAATACCATCCCAAGGCTGAATCCTCCCATTCCGCCGAAAAGAAAAATCAGCACAATCAATCCGACAAGCGGAACGCCGCCCGCCTGTTTCAGGCAAAGGGCCGTCACCACACCGGAGAACGCCACGAGAGATCCCACGGACAGGTCGATCCCACCCGTGATAATGACCATGGTCATTCCGGCAGCGATGATAGCGATCACAGATGCCTGACGAACAATGTTGACCAGGTTTTCCTGTTTCAGGAAAACGGATTCCTTGCGACGAACCGGAAGAATCACGGCGGGTTCCTGTTCGGTTTCGAGACCACGCAGGGCCGAGCGCAGCCAACGCTCCTTCGATGAATCGACCAGAACAATCCCGTCTATTCTCGCTTGATTTCGATACGCCTCGCGGACCTCACGTCGAAAGGCCGGAAGCGAATCCGCGGCGGGAATGACAGCCGCCACGGTGCAGTGAAGATCGTTCAAGGTTTTCAGGACCGACTCCGAATCGGGCAATGCGGAAGAACCGGCGCCGGTGTTAGAGGAAATGACGATGAAGACACCGCCGGGGAATTGACCGGCTGCACTCCTGGCCAGTTCCCTGCCCCCTTCCATTCCCGAGATGGCCTCCCCCTCCCGATAGGTGGCCCAGCTGAGAAAGAGGCTGACCACAAGGAGAACCACAAGTATTCCGTAATCCATGAGGATCGGATTTCGGAAGAGTTTTCGAAGGAAGGATTTCATGTGAGCTCCGCCCCTGTAACAAGTTCCGGCACAGGATGCCTCAGCGCGGACGTTCTGGGAAGAGCGCCAAGCCGCAATTGGCATATCTATTGCGAAACTTGGATGCGGGAACATAGAATAGAGGCGAATGTTCCCCTGCCGTCCGGCTACTCTGCCGGCTGGGGGCAAGTCGAGGGTGGAGTGGCCTGATCGGCACAAGCACGCGGGAGAGCATCGGGCATGGGATGCCGTGCCCAAATCATTATGAACTGATCGCAGATCGGCGCCGGGTAGTCCGCCGGACGGTATTCGGCGCCGGTCTCGAAGCTTCGGGAAGGCACGGAGCGTATGAATGCAACTGCCTCCATTGTTGACCACCTCAGGAAGATTCTGCCCATCCTGGTCGTTTTTTTCATCCCTGTCTCCTTGAACTTCAACGGTTATATCTGGGCCGCAGATGAGTTTGTGATCGATGTTGGAGATATTCTCGAAATCGAGGTCCAGGAGGAACCCATGCTGACCGTGACTCGCGAAGTGGGCCGTGACGGAACTTTCCAATTTCCGCTGTTGCAGAAGGTGGAGGCCGCAGGGAAAACTCCGACAGAGCTGGCCCGACACATTGAGAAACGCTTGGTCGATGAGGAATACCTCTGGACTCCCCGTGCGAGTGTGAAAATCAAAGAGCGCCCGGGATATGTCGTGGAGGTTCAGGGGGCCGTGGGGCAGCCGGGGACAACACCGTTGCAGGAGAAAATGCGGATTCGAGATGCCCTGGAACATCGAGGTGGGATCCTGGAAGACCGCGCAGCCCCGGAGATCATTCTTCGCGGACGGAAACGTCCCAGGGAAGTTCGGATTGACCGTCACCTGCTCTTTTCCAAGGGGCTTGCGGGCAAGATGCTCAATTTCATGCTGCGTCCGGGCGATGAGATCATTGTCCCTGAAGCCGGACGGATCAGGCTTACCGGCGCGGTCAAGGAGCCGGTGGATGTGGCGAGGATTGTACGCATCACGCTGTTCGATTTCCTCGCCGAAGCGGGGCTGAAGAAAAATGAGCTGACCGGATGGATTGTTGTGAGACGCGAGGCAACCGATGAAATCCTGGTCGAGCCGGCTGCAATTCAAAACAACCTGTGGGCCAAAGACCTGGATTTGCAGGATGGGGACTGTGTGACTGTGCTGGGAAAAGGTTGGTACTATGTGGGCGGAAACGTGGTCGAGCCGGGGGTTCGACAGTGGGAAGACGGGCTGACCCTGAAACAGATTCTTCCGTCGATCGCATTCAAAGAGAACAGTAACGAAGAAATGTTGGAACTGATCCGTCCCAGCCCGCTCCAGACGATGCAGTACCCGCTCGCCACAATTCAATCCGCGACGGCAGAGGATATATCCGTTCAAGAGGGAGATGTTATTCTCGTTCGAAACAAATCATCTGAATCCGGGTGAGGCGTATGAAATCGCGTTCCGCCCTCAAACAGTTTATCGGCCGGTTGCGTTCCGCCGTTTCCCTCTTGTATCGGCACCGGGGGGTTGTTCTGGGGGTGACCGCTGCCGCAGCGGCTTCGGTATTTGTGACACATCGCCTGCATCAAACACCCCACCGCGCCACGGCCTGTCTGCACGTTGAAACGATTGCCACGACGGATGGACAAGATCCACCCGATTCGAGTGCCCTCGCGGATGAACTGAAACGATGTATCAGTCAGCACGATTTTCCGGGAAAAATCGTTCGGAAAATGGACTTGCTCAACCGACCGGAAAGATGGATGTTGTCACGGTCAGGAATCTCGATTGCCTCCGGCAGTCGAACCATGGAGAGCCTGCCCCCTGCGGTTCAACGTGGGGTCACATCCGCATTCCTGACCCAGGTGGCTGTGCGGGGAGACGCTGAAAAAAAAGATTTGGTCTATGTGGAGTTTACCTCTCCGGACTCGATTATTTCGGCGTCGTTTGCCAATGCTATCGCGGAGGAAATCGCCGCGGGGGCCGGTTTTACGGCTTCACTCCCGGCGGAAGACCGAGAAACCTTTGCGAAGATCGACACAGGGATTCGGGAAATTGAAGAAAGAATTGAGGCTCTCAAAGAAGGCCGAAGCGTCGCGGAGATTGTGCAAAGCATCTCCGATACGGTCGTCCGGCAAACCGAACTCGTGGATCGGTTGCGAACTGCCGAGGCGGAAGCGGTTGAGTCCGAGATGAATTACAACAGCCTGTTTCGAGCGGACGGCATAGTCAATCGGGAAATCCTGCGGTCCGAGAACCTCGACCGGTTTCGAGAACAATGGAAGGAAATCGAGGCGAAGTGGCAAGAGGTCTCGAAACGCTATCGGAGGCGTCACCCGACTTATATCACGCTCCAGCGTCAGCGTGACGCACTCGAGACCGAAATCCGCAACGAGGAAAACCGAATCATCGAACGGGCAAAGGCGCGACAACAACAGGCGTATCGTGAACTGACCGCGCTGGAAGATCAACACACGCAGTTGGCAGGACAATTGGAAAAGGACAGCCAGCGCTATTCAACCATCGTTTCGCTGGAGGACGAATTGAAGCGAATGCGCTCCGAGCGACAGGCGTTGTCGGAACGAATCAATCGGGAGAAAGACTCCGGGGAAAACGGCCATCCTGTCCGGATCAAGGAAGTTGGGGTGCATTCATGGGCGCAAGCATCCGCAACACCGCAAAGACATTCGCCCCAGTTTATGCTTCTGATTTCGCTGGTCTGCGGCTTGTGCGGCGGTATTGCTTTGGCGTGCCTCCTCGAATTCCATGACCGCAAGGTGCGGAGTCCCGATGAGGCCTCACGGGCTTCCGGGTTGCCGACAGTCTCCGCGATCCCGGTCTTCAAAATACCCCGTCCGCTTTCAGTCAGCCGGATAATCCAGGACTTGCCCCACTCTCCCACGGCGGAAGCATTCCGGTCGTTAGGGAGATTTCTGGACCTGGCGCTCGAACGGCAGGGGATTCGAAAAATCTCTCTCTGCAGCGCACGACCGGGGGAAGGTAAAACAACTGTCGCCGTCAACCTGGCATCCGTTCTGGCCCAGCAAGGGCATCGTGTGGTGCTGATAGACGGCAACCTGCGCTCACCCCAGATCCATTCCCTGTTTGAAAAAGATCTTGTTCCGGGATTGTGCGATCTGCTTACGGGTTTTCTTCCCATCCAGGACGCATTAAAGCGCGTGGATATCCTCGGTGTGACGATCCTTCCGGCAGGTCGGGTGACCTGTGATCCTGTGGAACTGATCGGATCGCCGAAAATGCGGGAGATTCTGTCGGAGTTGGAAAAGGAATTCAACCGGATTCTTGTGGATGCTCCAGCCGGATTGATTGCCGCCGATTCGGCCCTGCTCGGCAGCATGACGGATGTCAGCCTGTTCATATCCGGCAGCGGGCAATCCACCTCGCGCGAAATTCAAATGGCCGTGCGTCGCATTCACTCCTCCGGCGGCAAAATCATCGGTTTGGTGATGAACCGCCTGGAATCATATCAACTGGATATTCTGACTTCCGGAGCATCAGAGAGGAAATCTGCCACCCCCTTCCTCGAATCCTTGACCACTTGTTAGAACCATCGTCCGCTTGAGGCAGGCAAAGGTGAAAAGGCTGTTATGTAAATCCGGGCGCCGACATACGAAATGAGAGCTGGGGTTGTCGGATGCAGGAATATCGCATAGTTTAATAGGTTCAGTCGGGTCTGGGGGATTGCAGATAGAATGACCGGCAAATAGACATCCGCCTCACTGGGGGCGGGATCGAT
Organism: Candidatus Omnitrophota bacterium; assembly: GCA_029557025.1. Lineage (GTDB taxonomy): Bacteria > Hinthialibacterota > Hinthialibacteria > Hinthialibacterales > JAKPRU01 > JAKPRU01. Next base: position 5,736 of record JAKPRU010000548.1, read on the forward strand.
TCAGGTGAGCCGGAATGCAGGATTGAGACATGTTCAAACCTCGTTCGACCGTGCGATTTCCATCCCGTGCGCCTCGCCGTGTTATCAACCGTCCCGTTCTGGTTCGTGAGGAAGGTTCTCTTCTGTGCTGGGGATCACAGATGATGGATTTCAGTTTAAGCGGGAGTCTGTTGGCGGGATTCCCACCTCATGGAGGGATCAAGAAAGGACTTGTTCTGGAGTTGATCGAAGGTCTGGACGTGGAGGGATTCAAACAATTGGCCCCGTTGCTGTCGGCCCCCGATGTGCAGCGTTTTGAGACCATGCTGAAGAAGCTGGGTAGACAATTCGGGCTTCGAAGATCGAAAGGGGAAATCACGCGGGTACTTCCGGCGAAACAGCAATTCGCGGTTCGATTCGACAATGTCTCGGACGAAGGCCGAACTTATCCCTTGGCACAAAAACGCAATCCACCTCTGCGCGCCGATTTCTCTTACGCGGAGCGGGTTGGAACATTTTCCGTAAAAGGCAAGCTCACACCGGGCGCGGCGATCGATCTGGCCAAGGATGTTGTCCACGATATCCGTCAATGTCTCGTCCTCGTGGATTTTTCAGGATTGACGGACATAAACCGAATCTCCGTCGAGAAGTTCTGCACCCGACTGCGAAGCGAATTGAACGAGCAGGACCTCGCGTATGCCCTGGCGGTTGTCAGTACACAGTCCTGGTGCCTGGAAGTACTGGGGGAGATTCGTGGATTTCCAACGGTGCAGGAAGCGCGGGATGCTCTGTGCAGCGGGCTGGATGCACTCGAATCGGGACCGCGTACCACAGATGATCTAACATCGGCAGAAACAACCGATTCGCCATCCGGCCCGGACTCTTCATCCGGATCCTCCGGCTGATTCTCGGGGAGATACTGACAGGATTCTTATCTTAGCACTTTGAACGATGATTCCACTGGATGTTGTCATAATACCCGATGGTTTGGCGCATTTTGCATTGGAGCAAAGTGCGGTCGTGGTAATCGACGTGCTCCGTGCGACAACCAGTATTGCCGCCGCGCTTTATTCCGGGGCGCGTGGGGTTCTTCCGGTAATGACGGTAGAGGAAGCCGTTCGGGTTTCCGAGAACCTGCATCGGAATGGGGAGTCGGCGCTGCTCTGCGGCGAAGTCGGCGGTCTCCCGCCGGAGGGATTTGACTTGGGGAACTCACCGCGTGAATTTGTGACCGAACAGGTCCGTAACCGACGGATCGTACTGAAAACAACCAATGGAACCGTCGCGCTTGTGCGTTCCCATACGGCGCGACGTGTTATCGCGGGCGCTTTGGTGAACCTTTCGGCAGTTGTGGAGTTCCTGCACAGCCGCCTGGAATCCGATTCGCCGGCACGGATTCTCTGTGTTTGCGCGGGTCAGGATGGGGAGTTTGGCCTGGAGGATTTCTTCGCCGCCGGGGGAATCCTGAATGGCCTGCAAAGCATTTCGCCGTCGCGATTCGATCTCGCCGACTCGGCAGTCGCTGCGTTGGACTATTTTCAATCGCACCAGGATGATCCGCTTGCAGTTCTGGAACAATCCCGGCACGGGCGGGCGCTGAAAGGTCTCGGATTGGGAGCCGATCTCCCTGTATGCGCCGCGTACGATCGATACCCGGTGGTGCCCCGTTGCGGCGCGGAGGGATGGATCGAGAAAGCGTGACAGTGCCTCGGGCACTCATCCCCAAGAACCGCGTTATCCGCTCACCTGAAGCATCTGCCCGGCG
>JAKPRU010000569.1 GCA_029557025.1 Candidatus Omnitrophota bacterium
CGATCTGGACCGGATGGCGAAAGAAGCGATCCGCTTCACCGATTTCCATGTGGCGCAGCCGGTTTGCGGGGCATCGCGGGCCGCCCTGCTTACCGGTTGCTATCCGAATCGAATCGGGATTCTCGGCGCACCCAGCCCCAAAACGGAATTCGGCATCAGCGACAGCGAAATGACCATTGCTGATGTACTGAAACAACGAGATTATGCTACGGCCATCTACGGGAAATGGCACTTGGGGCACCATCCACCGTTCCTGCCTGTCCGGCATGGATTTGATGAGTATTTCGGAATCCCGTATTCCAACGACATGTGGCCCAGACACCCGGAAGTCGGCAACCAGTTCCCTCCCCTGCCACTGGTGCGCAACGACCGGATCATTGAGTACCAACCCGACCAGACACAACTGGTAACCTGGTACGCCGAACACGCGGTACGGTTTATCGAAAAGAACCGTGACCATCCGTTTTTCCTTTATGTCGCTCACAACATGCCGCATGTACCTTTGCATGTGTCCGACAAGTACAAGGGGAAATCGGAGCAGGGGATGTATGGCGACGTAATTATGGAAATCGACTGGTCTGTGGGGCAGATTCTATCGACTATCCGCCGCTGCGGACTGGATGATAACACACTGGTGATTTTCACTACGGATAACGGCCCCTGGCTCAGCTATGGAGACCATGCAGGGTCGGCCTATCCCCTGCGTGAAGGCAAAGGGACCACGTGGGAAGGCGGACATCGTGTCCCGTGCATCATGCGCTGGCCCGGCAAGATTCCGGCGGGTGAGGTGTGCAAAGAGACCGCGATGACGATCGACATTCTTCCGACATTTGCGCATCTTGCGGAAGTGAATCTGCCGCCGAATCGGATTGACGGGCTGGATATCTGGCCGCTTATGACGGGCGAGCCCGGCGCGAAATGCCCGCATGAAGCCTTTTGTTTCTATTGGGGCAATACTTTGGAGGCTGTCCGAAGCGGGAAATGGATTCTGCACTTCCCGCATGATTACCGGACCCTGAACGGAAGACCCGGCGGAACCGGCGGGGTTCCGGTGAAATATGACACGGCCCACACGGAACTGGCGTTGTTCGATCTCGAAAAGGACATCCGCCAGACACAGGATGTCTCCGCGCAACATCCTGATGTAGTGGAACATCTCAAGGCAGTTGCAGAAAAATTCCGCGAGGACTTGGGAGATGGGGATCGGCCCGGAAAAGGCCAACGTCCCCACGCGATTTACGAGGCAGCTAAATAACGATGCGGATGCTCCTCATCCCGGACATGTCCACGGATTGGGACCTTAAGCAGTTCAATCAGCGGAGTAACCGTCCGAGTCCCTGGGCGCCGACATCCCAGTTGAATTGTCACCGGAGACCTCACCGCCTGTGCGCCTTTGAGCAGTTCTCGTTCTGACTCTTCCGGGCTGCCGTGTAGTTTCATTATTCACGTCCAGCCCGGAGAGTGCAAAACATTAGTTATGCAGAGTCATTAGCGGGCACGGACTGCCTGCCGGGCTTGAGCGGGTACGGCCACGCTGGTGATGGGACGGATTTGCTCGACAATCCAGTTCCGCATCGCCTGACCTTGCGGTGTCTGCTGCGGCGCGGAAATGAACTCCAGATCCAGGCCGAGGCGTTGCTCCAGGCGGGATGCAAGAATGGGCCACACCACGCCGATATCACCAATCAGCGGCAAGCTGCCTTCCAGACGCGCGAATCCGGACATTTCCATCCGGAACGGAATTTCCATCAGTTTGGTTTTCGGTAAGCCCTTGTCGATGGCTTGCTGAACGGTTTTCGATTCGCGTTCGAATTTCCAGGCCCGGTCCAATGCGGAGTCCAGGTCAATACGGATCAGCCGCTTCTTTTCGAGTGTGTAGGTGGGGATGCCCTGCCATGCGGCCCAGATTCCATGGCCGGTATACATTTCATACGGCCCGTCGTGGATTTCCTGAGTGAGCGCGACAGCGGATTCGATGATGACATCCGCTGAGGCCAAAAGGTCCGCCACCAACCGCGCGCGTTGCGTGATTGAAATGCTGTCGCCCACCGCAAGGCCCACATTGCCGC
>JAKPRU010000604.1 GCA_029557025.1 Candidatus Omnitrophota bacterium
GTCTTCTCGTAGACGCCCAGTTCCTTCAACTTCGCCAGTAATTTTCCGGTACAGGCATCATCACTGCGCAACGCGTCCGAATACTGGGAGGAGTTTTCTCCAAAACGGTGCCCGGCGTGATCGGGCTCGGCAAAATGGACGAAGAAGAAGAAACGATGGTCTTTGCGTTTCTCGAGTTCCTGAAGGGCACGGGCGACTACCTTTTCATTCTCCACCAGTCCGTTGACAAAGAGGTCCATTTTCCCGGCGATCAGATTCCAGGGCTTGGCTGGTATCTGTACGAACTTGTTCCCGTTCTCCTCCACGATGCGACCGCCCTGCATGGCGCCCCGCCCCGGTTTCTTTTTGTCGATCTCTTTCTGCCGTTCCTCTCGCTTGAGCCATTTGTCATAAGGGATTTTTTGCGCCGGATCGCTGTCGATGTGCCCTTTCTTGCCAATTACCGCGACGGTGTCCACGTTCTCCGGACCCAGTTGCTTTTCCACCCGGTCAAATACCCACAGATTCTCCGGAACAGGCTGGTAACGGGAATTGCTGTAGACGCCGGTTTTTTCGGGTGTGTAGCCGGTGAATATCTGCACCCAGCCAGCCTTGGTATCCGTGACCCCGGCGGTTACATCAATATCGATGAGGCGGCCTTCGCCGGATAACGATTTTAAAGTGGGTAGTTCGTCCCGTCCCAGCATGTCCTGTACATGGTTTCTTTGCGCACCATCCCACCCGATGACAAGTATATTTTTGGGTGCGTCTTCTGCTGCAACGACCAGGGTGGGGAGAACAAAGATTAGAACGATGGCCAATAAACAAAGACTTCTCTTGTTCATGGTGAAACTCTCCTTGTTGGATTATCTTGAATCTGTAACAAGACCCGCACGTTTAACCCCGCGTTTGTTCGAAAGTTCCCGGGGAGACAACGGAACACACGGAGAACCGTCCGAAAGGTACAGGACCAAATCACTTAACAAATGCAGAAACAGGTTATTCCAGATAGACGGCGTACAAGGAGGACTGCTCCAGCCGAAATGCCAATAACACCGTTTCCCCTTGCAACTCCTCCAGCGGATGCTCCCATCGCATTTCCTGACGGATAGTATCGGTAGTTACAGGGGCAC
>JAKPRU010000624.1 GCA_029557025.1 Candidatus Omnitrophota bacterium
CCGAGCCGCAAAAAATTGACATTGTGTTGAAATGAAAAAAGAAATGCTGTATAGTACTCAGCATAATCTCTCCTCCCTCCCGCTCCGGATCTGACCACGAGAGAACCAGTAAGTGCGCTCATCGCACTTTCAAAGAACCTAACGGTTGCAATGCCAGGATGGACGAGCATTCACGCAATGTGCGATCACGGCACATATTGTGCGCTAAAAGAACTCTTTGTCAAGTAATTTCAATTGTTTATGTCATTTGTGACATAAGCCGCCACACACCCAGCCTGCAGGAGGGATTCGATCCAGCCCATGCCTGGAGCCGGTCATATCGAGCGTCAGCGTATCCGGATGGGGACTCCCGGCATATGGCCCAACGAGACGGGACGGTCCGGAACGGGATGGAAACCATGCTTCGACAAGATATCGCTTGACAAACGATATGCTGTGAATATAATCACAGTTAATATGTATGCTTTATGATGATGCTGTGAACGAAACAAACAATAAGATCCCTGAAGGACAGGGGGATGGTATTTCTGCCGGTCCGAGGGCCATTTCCCCGATCGGACCGGTCCGGCGATAGTGCGTATCGGAGACGCCGCCACGCCGGGTTTTGTGATTTATTTCACTGTTCGGCAAACACCCGACAGCCGGGCTGGGGGCGCTTCCCGAACAGATCGAAAGCAGAACGGTTCCAAAGTTTGAACGCATCTTTAACCCCGGGGTGACCCTGTCGTCCAGGCCCCCTTTTTAGGATAGCAAAGGACAACGACCATGGTATCGATCCATATCGACAACAAACCTTGCAGCATTGAGGAAGGCACCTCTGTGATCGAGGCGGCACGGGCTAACGGGATCGATGTCCCGGCCCTGGGATACGACCCACGGGTCAGTCCCCCGCGCAATATCGAGACGGCCTTCGTTGAGATCACCGAAAAGGGAAAGACGCGGTTCGCCTCGGCGATCTCGACCCCCGTCCGGGAGGGCATGGAGGTCCGGACCGAATCGGAGGCCCTCAACCACTATCGAAAGATCTACCTCCAGGCCCTCTTGCGGGACCACTACGGAGACTGCGTGGCCCCCTGCGTCCAGCGCTGTCCCGCGCACATTGACATCCAGAAGTACATCTACCACGCAGCTGCCGGAAATTTCTCCGAGGCCCTGCAGGTCATCAAGGAGAAGAA
>JAKPRU010000655.1 GCA_029557025.1 Candidatus Omnitrophota bacterium
CGATCTGATTGCGGCAGGGGAGCAGAAGATCGTGTTGAACCTGGAAGAAGTGCATTATGTCAGCAGCGCCGCACTGAGGGTGTTTCTGGTCACCCAGAAGCAGTTGAAACGATCCGGTGGGGAGGTGATTCTGTGTGGGGCCGCTCCCGCGGTGATGGAGATTTTTAAATTGAGCGGATTCGACCGGATTTTCCGTGTGGTTGACGGCAAGGAGGGGATATAACCGAGTTATACCCCCCCCCAATCCCCCCGTAAACGGGGGGAAGATTCTTGCCCCCCCCATTTACGGGGAGGGTTGGGCCGTGGGAGTGTGGCGCTGGAAGCCGCTATTTGCCGATTGCCTTTTATCGCAGGCGTGGGTTTGGTAGCATGAATCTCGATTTCGATATTCTACATTCAGAAAGGACGTATCCATGAAAGCCTCTCGTTTCTTCATGATGGTTGGGATTGCCGGTCTGTTGCTTGTACCGTTTGCCTCGGCGCAGATGACCTCTCCGCCGGAATGGAAGCCCCTGTTCAATGGGACCAATCTGGATGGATGGCATCTGAAAGTTCCGGCAACCGACCGGGATGTCCCAAGCTGGGCCGCGGTGAACGGCGTGCTGGTCAATGTTCCGCCCTCGGAGCGCGGTCGGCACGGGATCGATCTGGTCAGTGATATTACACTCGGCAGCCATGAGCTCTATATTGAATTCATGGTTCCCAAAGGCAGCAACAGCGGTGTGTATATCATCGGCCAGTATGAGATCCAGGTGTTTGACAGTTTCGGTGTAAACCCACCCTCGAAAACCGACTGCGGCGGTATCTATAACATTATTGCTCCCAGTGAAAATGCTTCGCTGCCGCCCGGAGTGTGGCAATGTTTCCATGTCATCTTCCACAAGGCAAAAGTGGATAAGAGCGGCAAGGTTCTCCAGAAACCCCGAATTACCGTTTATCATAACGGCAAGCTGGTGATCGATAACCAGGAGATCGAAGGTGTGACCGGCGCAGCCCTGAACGACAATGTGATCGAGCAAGGCCCGCTGTATCTCCAGGGTAATCACGGGATGGTGTTTTACCGCAATATCTACTACAAACTGATTGAAGAGTGATCGCTCTGTCCTGCAATCGGATCTGAGGCAAAAAAGGCCCGGCCCGAGACTGTCGAAGGCCCGGCCTTTTTTCTGATCTCGAACCGGCGGGCCGTAAGCGAATCAACCGGACATATTATTCTTTACGAAAGAACCCTCACTCCAATCTTCACCGAAAGGAACAGGGAGAAAAGGCTGTGACAGGTTTCCAGCCTGTGAAGTTACAGGACGCTGAACAGCGCCAGGCATTCCAACTCAGGAGCGTACAATCATGCACCGACGATCCGTCATTATCCGTATGTATCTTGGTTTGTTTCTGGCTTTTGCCGGCGGTTTTGTTTTGGCCGCACCGGTTCCGGTCTATCAGGCGGACCGGGTGGAAACCTATTTTCGGGAATGGCTGCTCTGCGGTCCGTTTCCGAACACGCTTCCAGGGGATGAGGATGTAACCGACTATAAGCACGGCGAACGCTGTGCCGGATTCTTCCACGACTATCTCGAATCCATCGGTGGAGAGAAGAACGCGAATCCAGAGGACGGCGAGGCAGGGTGGCGTTATTTCAAGTCCGATTCGGATTTCATCCGCCTGAACGATATTTTCAATCCCAATGAATTGGTAGTGGGGTATGGATTCTGTCTGATCGAATCGCCGCAGGATCAGGAGGCGATGCTGTCATTCGGCTGTAATGATGGGGGGCGAATCTGGCTGAACGGGGAGATGGTCCATGAAATCCATCTGCCCGACGGTCGGTGGCTGGAGAAAGATGACGATTACATTCCGATCAAGCTCCGGAAAGGGATGAACCGACTCTTGGTGAAGATTGATGAGGGCAGCGGCGATTACGGCTTCGTTGTGCGCCTGTTGGATTACAAAAAGACGGTGGCGGAACTGCGGAAGAACCTGGAAACGCACAAACATCTTTCGGTTGTAACGCTTGACGAGGATCTCACTTTCATGTTCGGCACGCCGCACAGGATTGCCGCGCTCGCGGCGCCGGGGACGAAAGTAAAATTTGAAATTGTCGACAAATCCGGCCGGGTGTTTCGGACGCTATTCGGGCAGCCCGGTTTTCTGGTAACCATACCGCTTCAGGGTATTCCACAAGGGGAGTTTTCCGTTCGGGCCTCGTTTGAACTGGCGGATGGCGATGTGGCAGTTTCCGAGGTGCGTCATTTCAAAGGCCGTCTTCCGCGTCATAACTTACCCGAACGTCTGGGCGCGGACTTGGCCTTGCGGGATGAGAATGGGAAACCGTATCTGCCGATTGGCACATACGGCGCGCCACAGGCTGATTTTGAAACAATCCGCAAAGCGGGATACAACTTTGTCATGGGCGGGGCGAATGATCTCGATGCCGCCCAGGCGGCCGGTCTCAAAGTCGGGCTTGGTATGCACGGGCAGGGCAAGACGTGGTTGGACGAAATCCGCGAGACGGTCAGAGCCAACCGCGAGCATCCTGCATTGCTTTTCTACATGCTGTTTGATGAACCGGGATACAATCGGGCGGACCTGATGTTGATCTACGATGCGTACAACCTGATCCACAAGGAAGATCCCGTTCATCCGATCTACCTGGTGATCACCAATTCAAAGGTCTACGAGACTTTCGGGCGATGCTGCGATGTCCTTGCCATCGACACGTATCCCATTTCACGCGGCACGATCGAGAGTGTGGGGGATTGCATTCTGAAAGCCTATCGGCTTTCGGATGGCGATATCCCGGTCTGGCATTGCGGGCAGTTGTTTGCCTGGCCGGCAGACCGGTATCCCACTCCCGCCGAACACCGAATGATGACCTATATGGCCGTTCAATCCGGTGTCAAAGGACTTCTGTGGTACACCTACAAATGGGGCCAGAACTCCCTGCCGGATGATGAGCCGGTTTTGTGGCAGGAACATATCCGGATCATGGCAGAACTCAAGGAACTGGAGCCGGTGATTGTTTATCCGGGACTCGGAGAACGTCTAGGCACAGGAAACTATTTCCTGAGAGCCTCCGCAAAACGAGGCCCCGGTGGAGAGACTTACGTGTTTGCGGTCAATACCTCCAAAACCGAGACGCTGACTTCCAAAATCCAGTTGCCGACAACTCTAACGGGCGACATTGAAGTCTGGAAAGAGAATCGGAAGGTTTCCATCAAGGATGGACTTCTTGTGGACCGGTTTGAGCCGTTGGGGGTGCATGTGTATCGGTTTCGGTGAGAGGGGGTTACGTCAGTCCGAGGTTCCCTCATCCTAACTCTCTCGCCGGTCCGCGAGCAAACGGGTGTTCTTGCGCGGGCGGGGATTTGTTTCTCTCCCGATACAAGCGTTTTTTTCTGCCCTATAATAGGTAAGAGATCTCATTGGAGAGATCACCGGGATAGGGTCCCGGTGTAATTGACTCCGGCAGATTCTCCAAAAAGGACAGGATGGGCACGGAGATGTCCTGGTTTTCGGTTCTCGTTGTTTTTTTGATTCTGATGACCTTCTCTGCGGTCGTGCTGATCGTGTTGGGGATTGGAGTGTTTCTGTTCTGGTGGTCCAAAGAGGAGAAGCATCCCTCGATCACAGCGGATCATTTTGCATTCGAGGTCTCGGATCTGAAAAAGTCGGTGGAGTTCTACACCAATCGATTGGGGTTGAAACTCCTGTCCACGAACATTGATGAAGAACACCACGAAGCCTTTGCTTTCATCGAGCTGGGTGGAGGAAACCTGGAGCTGCTTCAGATGCTTGATGAGGACAATAAGCCCCTTCCCATTCTGGAGAAAAAAGAGATTCATCCGCTTTACTGTCCCCACCTGGCAATCAAGACCAGGGACATGGACAAACTGGTGCGGTCCCTGCGCGAAAAGAACTTGTCGATTGTGAAAGGTCCGCTGGAGATTCCCGGCACGGTCCGCTGGCTGTACTTGGCAGACCCCGACAATAATATCCTGGAGTTTGTGCAGTGGCTGTAAGGGAAATTAAGAATTGAACCGAATTTCCTTTCGCAGAATAATTTCATATCATTTCATCGAATACTGGAGTACCCTTTTTCGCTTGAAAAAATCCCCTAACCTGCCATAATGCTGACTTTATGTAATCGATCCCATAAAAAATTCGTCAGGGGTTCCATCTCGGGCAATTCCGGTGGGTTGCCCCTGTATTCACCCGTGAGATCCATTCCTCCCCCGTGATTCCGGCAAAAACCGAAATCCCGACTGCTGTTAGGATTCTCGCATCCTTCACAAAACCGGATCGTCTGAACCATGATTTCCCTCATCTACAGATTATCATAGTTTTCTTCATCAAGGTCATCCCGGAATCAAGCGAATCATGGTTCAGACAAATAAATCATCACCCATCCCTCCGCCCCGTCGCTTTTCCACAACCCAGAATCCGCTACGCACAAATTGCGTGGTATAGATTCCCGCACGTACACACCTGACAAAAAATCATCTGAACACACTTTTTTTGTTGACGCCCCGCAAACCCCACGATATATTCACTCCAGGACCGGATAGAGTATGATCTCTGAACGATGTGGTCACCTACTCCATGCCGACGTTCGGGGCGGATGCGGGATATGCGTGGGATGTCGCATGGGATCCCGAAATAAATGACTTTGTGCCTTGGCCGATGACGGACCGGCAGAAGAATATGAAAGCGGACCGGTTGTATTGCATCCGGCATTTCGGCGGAGGGGCACAATCCGATGACTTTGTGCAACATGCCTACGAGAACGGGATGAAAGTGGCCTATCTTGTCGGGTCCGGGACACCGGCGGGCGCTGCTGCCTATGCCGCCTCCGTGACGGCGGCCTTGAATGCCGTTGATGACTATATTGACGGGCCTTATGCCGGTACGGTTATCGCGGTGGAACTTGGGAATGAGGAGGACGTTAATTTCGAAACCGTCGGTTATCTGGGTGGCCAACAGTTTGGGGAATACTATGTTGCCGCCCGAAATGCGGTCAAACAGAATTGGCCGAATTTGGAGATCGTGAGCGGCGGCAGCATCTCCAACCATCGAGACTTTCAGAAGTGGGACATGGCGAATCCCGGTGGAGGACTGACCTTCTTTCAGGGCTTCATTGACTCGGTAACACAGGCCGCTCAGACTGCCGGGAAAGGTCGCTATGATTATCTCCCGGACACGGTGGCGATTCATGGATACCAGGGTGCATATTCCCCGGAAGACAAAGTGACTACTGACAATCCATTATACGGAGGTCCACTTACCGAGTGGAAGTTTCGAGTGG
>JAKPRU010000660.1 GCA_029557025.1 Candidatus Omnitrophota bacterium
AAAGCCTCCCATACCGAAGCCCCCCATCCCCCCCATGCCATACCCGCCGCCATATCCTACACCAAAATCCACATCCACAGCGCTTCGGATGGACACCAGCGGCTGACCGGGAATTCCCTTATTCGCCCCATTGATATAAAAAGCCTGCTGATTGTCCGCCCATACAGCGCAAATGTAGTACCACTGATCCTGCTTCCAATCGGCGATCGGCGTGTATAAGTGGCTCAGTTGTCCCTCGCAGTTACGCAGTTCATAACAGATTGTCGGACCTTCCCCTTTATATATGGCAATATAGCTTTCCAGCTCATAAGGAGGCTGTCCGGTGAATGTTGCGAATGGATTGACCTCCCGCGCATCTTCCATGCTTTTGAACAGGCGTTGTCCGAGAGCCAGAAAGAAACACTTTGTTTTGACCTTCTCGTCCATCGGGTCCCAACCGATTTTCAGCAGAAACTCGACTGTTCCCTCTTTTTCATCCAGAGGACGCACTCCGGACCCGGTGAAATTGGTGTACGTTCGGGTATGGCCATCATAGGCCCGGAGAGCGGAGCCGAATTTCCCCTCTCCCAATGAGGGATTCACTCCCCATTCGTGTGAGACTTGCAGTTTGGTGACGTTAGAGGTTTCCTCTAATTGGGATACTTCATCGATTCGCTGAAGGAGCGTGCCCCGGTAATCCGCTTCAGGCTGAAAGTCATCCAGAAGGTTGTATTTTTCCACGAGAGTCTGGTAGTTCTGTTTGTCCTTGCTTACCATTTCCTGAAGCACCTTCAGCTCCTCGGCAAGGCCGGACTCCAGGTCTTTCAGGAGGCCATCTTGAGCGCCGCCACCGCCGGTCAGTCCAAGGACGGTCTTATAGGTCCGGGTGCCGTTCTGGATTTCGGTTTTGACCTGATCCCATTCCGATTTCATCGGTGCGAATACGAACAGATGAAGAACGGCCAGGATTCCCACAAATACCGCGATAAAAACGATCAGTTTAAGGTTTTTCTTCATGATCAGGCTCCTCACCGCGCCGAATTTCAGTGACCCGGCGACGTCGAAGTTCTAGATCTTGGCAGAGACGCTCCGCGATGGCGCGGCTCTGCTCGGAGTGACAGGCGAACACGTCCACCGTCAACAGGCCCTCATCCACCCAACTGTGTATTGCAATATGGGACTGGGACAAGAGAACATAACCCGTGTATCCGGAGGGTGAAAAGCGATGGAAATGCTCATCGACAATTTCCGCGCCGGCCTCACAAGCGGCCCGCAACAGGATGCTGCGCGCCCGGTCAGGTCCTTCCAGAAGACTGATATCTCTCGTCCATCCGTCAATCAGTATATGCGATCGGTGTTCGTCCACCGAAATCTCGATTCAAGAGCCGAGCGGCCCGGTTTCACCATATTTGCGGAAGGTGTTTCCGCCGCATTCCGGGCAGCCGTTTTTTTTGAGGTCGGCAATCGTCTCATACTCTCGATCCGGGCCGACTTCGATTGCTGTCTCACAAAGGGCACAGGTATACCGCCCACCGGGCCGTCGAATCTCTCCCGTGTATAAAGAAGAGTAACACAAATCCATTTCCTTTTCATGTGGGACACCGGCTCCCGGGCGCAAGTGACGCAGATTGGATTGGTGGGCATGAATGGAGGACCCCTCGTACCGGTTGAATCCGGGCCGTAAATCCACTGTAATCCAACCCTGCCGGTTCAGATTGCCCTCGATTTGGAACAAATCATCGGGAGCCGGGTCGGCGTAGGAGAGCATCAGATCGCCTCCCTCTTTCCCCAGCAACTGCGCGGCTCGACAGCAGAAGAGTGTAATTCCGTTCACCGTATAGGGCGGGTCTGTGAATACGGTCCGGCAGGAACCGAAAATTTCCTCCGGCAATGAGTTTCGAGCGTCATAAATATGCAGGTCGATCTCAGTTCCCGCTTTGGACGCACACTCCCGGATGTATTCAATGAATCGCTTGTCGATATCCAGAACGAGAAGGGAGACGCTGGAACTGCCCTCCCCAATCTTGGGGAGAGTCAGGGTGGGGTTGACAGATCCGACCGATTCAACCCCCTCTGTATCTCCCCCAATCTTGGGACAGGCATTTCTGCCAATCGCCTGCATCACCAGGGCCACCGCGATGGAAACGAGATCATCATCTCCCAAAAAGGCCACATGGCGTCCCAGGATCAACCCCTTTTCGATTGCCAGAAGGGCACGTCGGATGCCGGACTCGGGTGTTCCGTGGCTCTGGTCCAAGCGTACATCGCATTCCGGGCGACGGGAGCAGAACTCACGAAACTGTTCCAGGACACAGTCCAATCCGCCGGGAATTACCAGCCCCTGGCCCTCACAGATCGGGCATTGTGAGTTCAGGGAGGAGCTTGCGCCGAAAATGTTTCGGAGAAGTTCCTCACCTTTCGGAGTAACGCGGGGACACCGCCCCTCCTCCATCAGGCCGCGTTTGACCAGCTCCCCTCGAATAGCCGCCACCACGGGAATCGGTAGACGGCAGTTCCGCGCCCATTCCTGTGTAGAAATGGGATGTGCCCACCGAAGACTCCAGAGTACGGCCTGCACCCCGATCGGACCTTCCCGAAGGCGGACGGCATCAGCAATCTCTTTCAGCAACCCCGAATTGTGCATGCAACCAAAGAAAAAGGCGGGCCAAAACTCCCGCCTTTCTGTCCTTTCTTATCCACGTTTGTAGATTACTCGGGAATAACGGATACCATGGAACGGTTCATCCGTGTGTGGAACTTGACCCGACCATCAATCAAAGCAAACAGGGTATTATCACTGCCCTTACTTACTCCCTTGCCCGGATGAAACGTGGTACCCCGCTGGCGAACAATAATTGACCCTGCGGTGACCAGCTGGCCGCCGAACCGTTTCACGCCAAGTCGCTTGGAATTGCTGTCGCGACCGTTTTTCTGTTTTCCGCCTCCGGTTTTGACTTTCGACATGATAGTCCTCCTGCTGAGTGTTCAGAACATTTATTATGTCTTCTCAGGGGCTGTCAGTCAATCCAACCGGGGGGCGTTCTCACAGGCCATTCCCGTCGGCGCCTAACATGGCCCCCGAAACAGAGGCCCCTGCAGGGATCGCGTAAATCTCGAAATTATCAAGATACACGTTCACAACATCTCCCTGTAAATGAATAACCTGCAAAATGGGCAGGATTCCAGTGGAATCGGGTTTATACACGAATTGCAGACGGCGATACCGATTCACACAAGACACCGTATTGGCGGGGACATAACTGATGACCGAACCGACGACATTGCTGTCCAACGCTGCCAAGCCGATCTGCCCGCCTTCCTTATCGGCCCGGACGGTCACGCGGATCAATACGGGCAGTCCAGATGTCATCACGGGTGAACCAAGCAAAGTG
>JAKPRU010000664.1 GCA_029557025.1 Candidatus Omnitrophota bacterium
GGATCTGAGAACATGGACCCAGGACCCAGGTCCCAGGTCCAAAGTCCGATATTCGATGTCCGAATTCCGACGATTAACCACAAAGTCACGAAGGACACGAAGGGGCGGCCATATTCATTGATCATCTTTCATTGGACATTAAGGATTATTGGCTATTGGTGATTGCTTGATTGTTATTGGTTATTTGAAGTCGAGTCGGGACTTGCGGGACGAGGTTGGACGGGAAATGGGTGAATGGATGAATGGGTGAATGGGTGAATGGGTGAATCGGAGTGTTGAAGACAGTTTCAGATCAGGGCTAAATCATAAACAGACTCTGTGTCCTCTGTGCCTCTGTGGTGAAGATGGACTGCCCGAAGGTGGGTGCCGCCGACCGTCGCCAGGACGCGACCCGCAAGGCGGGTCGAATGTGGTTTGGAATTCAAGAGAGATGATGACGCGCCACCGGCAGCCGGCCTTGGGCTTCGGGACAACCCATACCCACTCGCACTCGATCATATTCGACCCGCTTTGCGGGTCGCCCCGAATCACAACGGGACGAAACGGACCCCGGGTTTCACCCGGGGCTACCCATGTTCGACCCGCGTCCCGCGGGTCGCCGGAGGATTTCAATGACAAATGAAAAATGATCAATGACAAATGACAAATGGAAATGACTCTTTGTGCCCTTTGTGACTTCGTGGTGAATGTCCGGCTCCCCCGAACCCCGATGTCCGCGTTACGAGAACGAGCCTCGAGTCTCGAGCCTCGATTACGATTACGATTACGATTTCGATCACGATTACGAATTACGATTACGAATCACGAATGAGCGTCTTCCGAACTCCTAACCCCGCACTCCTCACTCCTGACTTCTTTCCAGCTCCAGCGTGCGGACGCGGACCAGCAATTCCTCCGCCAGCCGCCGGTTGGTGGCGGACAGATGAGCCAGCAGGCCGGTGAGAAACAGCTGGAAGCCCCCCAGCAGGAGCACCGCGGCCAGGATCAGCGACTGGATGTGCCCCCGCCCCTCCCCCATGGCGAAGAAATAGATGAACCGCGCCCCCAAGGCCACGCCGGGCGCAAAGAGCAGCGCGCCCAGCGTGCTGAAAAACGCGAACGGCCGGTAGACCACGAACACGCGGCC
>JAKPRU010000672.1 GCA_029557025.1 Candidatus Omnitrophota bacterium
TGGAATTGGATCTTGAGGAAGTTCGCCGGCTCAAAAATGTCCTTATGGATGACCTCAATTCCGGCAACATCCGGGTTGTTCTCGATATGCGTTGGGTTCGGTTCATCGACAGCAGTGCCCTGGGATTGTTTGCCAATATGGGCAAACGATTCCAGGACAAGGGCGGCGATCTTCGGTTTGCGAACATCAACCCACAGACCCGACGGGTTTTCAAGGTATTTCGCCTGGACCGGCTGTTCAGGGATTTCGGCACATTGGAAGAAGCGATCCGGTCGTATCGATCCGGCGATCCGCATGGGGCAAAGAATCAACCCGCCACGTAGTGGGTGGGATGAGACTGTAACCATCGAGAAACCGGAGTATGATGTAGTTGCAGGGCGTTCTGCGTATTGGGAATTGGGTCGGCGAATTTTGTCGGATAATACCCCGCTGAAATTGCCCTGTTTAATCCGGGCCTCTATTCCGAATGGATGTCGAGCGGGCAGGGGTACGTAGTCTACGGAGAGGGACCGGCCCTGCAGGGGGCTTGGGTTTGCGATGATTCCAGCAATGGCCTTTGCCGCGCCGGCCGGATCATCTCGGTCAGCATCCGTGGAAAAGGACAGCCCTGCTCCAATATGCAAGGCCGTAAATGCAACTAAAGTCCGGAAATCGGATTGGTATTTATTACAAACAAAAACAGTAGGAGAAAGAATAATGCACGAAATGACTATTCTGAGAGCTCTTTTGATCCCGGCGTTGCTGATCGTCATGTCACTTGGAACCGCTTTTTCCGCCGAGACGCAGCCGGTAACTTGCCTGATGATCGGGCTGGAACCGCACGGGGATGCGGGGATCTACGAAGAGACTTTGCAGGATATCGCGGCTAATTATCCCACGGTGAAGATCACCGCTGTGGGCAAAGAGAATCTGGAATCACTTCGCATCGAGAATCTTCGGAAATTTGATGTTCTGTTGACGGCCCAGGTTCAGGCGGAGAACGGCGATCTGCCCGATTACGCCAAGGAAGGCATTCTTCAATTCCTGAAGGATGGCGGCGGCCTTGTGGTTCTGCACTTTGCTGTCGCAAATTGCCAGAACTGGCGGGATTCTATCGACCTCTTTGGGGCCATGTGGGTAAACGGAAAATCTACCCATGGGCCGTACCATGAATTTCGTGTGGATGTGAAGGATGAAGCCCACCCGATTATCGAGGGAGTCAAGCCGTTTACGACAAACGACGAACTCTACTTCAACCTGCTGATGCGTCCGGATATGCACGTCATTATGACCGCAAACGAGGAACGATTCGGCCACACAGTCGCGGAACCGATGCTCTGCACGCACTATGTACACAATGCCCGTTGCGTATATTTTGCGCTGGGCCATGACAAGAAATCGTGCAGCCTGCCCGAGTTCCGAAAGATTATCGTGCAGTCCATCGAGTGGGCGGCCTGCAGGCGGTAATGCCGGCATTTCCAGACAGGTCAAGCCGAAACAGGCTCATGTTTCGCCGGTGGTTTCCGAACAGGGCGCATTATCGCCACACAACCTGGGCAATTTCGTAGATATACACGCTCGGAACAGTGAACTCGACTATGTTGTTCTGCTCTCTGTATTGCAGGGTGAGATCCTTTTCACGTAACGGGTTGCCGGTCATCACTTTTCCCACGCGCCTGCCTGCGGGAACCTTTACCCGAACCGTTACATTGTTGATCGGCTGCTCCGGCAGATAATTGACCAGGTGGATCAGTCGCCGGGTCTCCTGTTCTGTAATTTCCGCGCAAAGGCCAAGCGGCCCATCGATAGACATAGACAATTCATCGCCGCAGAGTTCGGTAATGGCCTTGACACCTTCATCTACATCCGTGACATATCGAACGTTCGGATTATTTATTCCACTCAACGGAGAGGATTGCCTGGGGTGCATCCATTCATCGTATGAGGCAACCGGGCCGATTATGCACAGTTTTCCACCGGACTCTCTATAGTTGTTTATGGCGGCAATCTCCGGATCCGATAACGCCACGCATCCGGCCAGAACCAGGCCGCGATAGCGATTCAATTCTCCCAACAGGTTTTCCCCGATGATCTGAAAAGGAATACGGTTCTCAATCAATTTTTGTTCGACCGTTCCGGTCAGGCGCGCGTTTGCCGGATCGGCAAAGACTTGCGATGGAAAGCTGCGCAACACGGCCACATCCGCAACTACCTCGGCATGGCGCAACAGATCGCGTCGATTTTTAAAGAATTGAATATACGGACTGAGTTCCAGAGTTACAGGGATGTCTGAACCCGGCATGGAGACGATCTTATTGTATTCAAACCAGCAGATACATCCCAGGCAGTCCAAATTGAATGCCATGGATTCTGCGGCCTCCAGGGGGTTTGTGGTGTATGCGAATGCGATATTATTCATTCGTCTACCGAATTTGTACGTGCGGATTCGTGTAATGAGTTTTCCATCGCGCAGTCCCGGATGTCGCCCTTCATCCCAGAACGCCTCACCGCCCTGTAACAGAGTTGAGTGATCGACAGGAGGGTCAATCGAATCCGGGACTCCGCCGGGATTACACTCTACCAGGATATCCTTGCGGAGACTGCGTGCGTACTTCGACATATCCCAATAAGATTCCGTTAGAGAATCCGTCGTGAATTTCAGCCAGGCGGCGCGCAACATGTTCTGTGATTTTGCCTGCATGGGCGGTAACACAATGCTCACATCATCTATACCCATTTCCTTCAGTTGAGTCGGGCTGAAATTGCGTTTGAGGTACTCTCGGAATCGCTCAACGGAATAGCTGTCCATACCGGGGCCGATCACGTAGTTATCGAAATGAATCAGGTCCGTCCCGATTTCTTCGATCGCGAATCGAATTATTTTCTTGTAGAACTCCTGTGCCCGGGGGTGGTTTCGGTTCCAGTAGTAGCGATAGGTAGCCTCGCCGTAGGTGACGGGGTTTTTATTTTCATCGAGAACAACCCAGTCCTGTGCTTCGGGTATTTCCTGGAACAGTAACTCCCAGCCGAAAGCGCCGCTGTAGTTGTACACACCGACATGCAGACCCGCATGGTGGCATAACTTCGAGAATTGCACTGCATCCGCCATGCTTTCACGTTCGTGCTCCAATCCGAATCCTTTGTAGCCGTGCATCATGACAAAGTTCACGCCGAGAGATTTCAATTTCGCTACCATCTCCGGGCTGTGTTCGCGCAGGTAGGCGGCCTGTTGTTCGGGAGTGGGCGTGTAGCCTTCGCTTCCGTCCCGGCGTACACGGAAGAGCAGCGGCTCCCAGCTTCCTGCCATGATGATTCCCTCGTCCTGAAGCCAGGTCGGGCGTTGATCAAGCGGGAGAGTCAGATTCTCCGAAAAAGCAGAAACGGCGAGAAAGAAGAAAGAGAAAACAAGAAAGAGTCGCTTTGTGGTCACCATCCGGGCCTCCGTGGAAAGATGAGTTGTCCAAGCATAGCACACGACAGATGATAAAAAAACGAGCCTTCCCGGCTACCTGATAAATGATGAGTATCTCGACAGCAGAGTACTGAAATCGTCTACAACACACTTCCGCCGGTTGAAAGATTCGGAATGAGGCGATTTTGTTTTTTCTTTCTCATGCTGTTCTTTCCTGGAGACACGACGATAACGGCCGGATTCCGGATAAAAGACAGGGAGGCATGCAAACGCAGGGGCGGAAGATGGGTCGCCCCTGCGTTTAAATCCTAAAAGGAATCCCGTTACGCGACAGTCATTTCCCGTGTTCGCGGGCGAACTCAACGCATTTCATCATATCGGGGACGCTGTTGTCCCAGTTGTATTCGTACTCCATGGAGGCCGGGCCGGAGAAGTGCTGACGGAGGAGTTCATCGAGAATCGCTCCCATGTCGCACACGCCGGTTCCCCAGGGCACATCATGGGCTTCGCGGTTGCCGAACTCGTTCAGGTCTTTCAGATGTGCGCTGATGACACGGCCTTCGAGAATCTTCAGGGCCTCAATCGGATTGACGCCGGATCGCGCCCAGTGCCCCGTATCCGCACAGGCTCCCATGCGTGGGTCGCGACCTTTCACGCATTCGAGGACATAATTCGGGTCCCAGAACTTGTACTTTGGGTTGTCCGTGCTTTTTGGATGGTTGTGGATGGCGATCTTGATGTTGTATTCCTGGACAAGTTTCTCGATCACATCGAGGGAACCTTCCGGGATATCGGCCGGTTCGGTTGTGATGACGGAGATTCCCATCAACTTGGCAAAATCGAACACTTTCCGGTTGCTTTCCTCATCCTTGCCCAAGCCGACAACACCGTATGCGACCAGGCGGACGCCGGTTTTATCGAGTTTGCGCAAAGCCTTGGACCAGACGCTCGGCGGGGCGTCATGGCTGAATTGCACA
>JAKPRU010000690.1 GCA_029557025.1 Candidatus Omnitrophota bacterium
CACGCTCCGGCCCGAATGCCGATCTGGTTTATCTCAACCTTCGACCCGGATTGCCCACGGTTACGGATGTTCTGGAGACTATTCAGACCGAAATCCCCGTTGAGGCGGCCGAGGTGATGGCTCCCCCGGATCACGAGCCGAAGATTTTCGCAGAGTTCAGCAAACTGCTTCCCGATATCGAGCTTCAGCACCGGGACCGATTCGCGTTCTACGAAGCGGCGGAATCGCCGGAAGTCTGCCTGGCCATCGCCACCGGTGAGGAACGCACTTACGCGAATATCCTTCTCACCATCGGCGTGGTGAAACGATAGCGGCCCGGAGAAGTCACCGGCAAGATGCCGGCGCCACCCTTTTCGCCGTCTCCCTCCGGGATAGGTCTGGGTGAGGGATGATTCGGGCGGCACCGGCTTCCAGCCTGTGATGCCGATTTAAGGAGAACCTTCATGTCCGACAAAGTCCGTCTCGGTATCATCGGCACGGGAGGAATGGGGCAGGGGCATTGCAGCCAGACCCCGGACCTTGAAGAAGCCGAGTTGACGTGCATTTGCGATATTGACCCGGAGACCTGTAAGTCCGTCTCCGAGAAATACAGTGTCAAGGGATTCACCAATTACAAGGAACTGATTGACAGCGGCCTTGCGGAGGCGGTAATTGTCGCCACCCCGCATTATTTCCATCCGCCTATCGGTGTTTATGCGTTTCGGGCCGGATTGCACGTTCTCAGCGAGAAGCCCATCGCGGTGACGATCGGCGCGGCGGAGGAGCTGGTTTCAGCCGCCAAAGAGAGCGGAAAGGTTTTCACGGTGATGTTTCAGTTCCGCGCCGAGCCGTATTTTCGCAAAGCACAGGAGATCATTGCGAGCGGCGAACTCGGTGAGATTTATCGCACGCTGCTGATCTACACCGATTTCCGCACCCAGACTTACTATAATTCCGCTGAATGGCGCGCTACGTGGGTGGGAGAGGGCGGCGGAGTGCTGATTAACCAGGCCCCCCACGCGCTCGATCAGTTTGTCGCCCTTGGCGGGCTGCCGCATGAGGTCCTCGGATTCACACGCACCCGTGTGCATGACATCGAGGTCGAGGATTCCGCCTTTGCAATCTGTCGATATGAAAACGGCGCGCATGGATATCTCACGGCCAGTACGGATGAATATCCCGGCACGTTCTTTCACGAAATCGCGGGCGAGAAGGGTAAATTGGTCTATCGAGATAAGAAACTGTATTTTGCGAGGGTCACACCTGATGTCTCCGAATGCGCCCGAACCAATCCGGAACCCTGGGGTGGTCCGAAAGCGGAAATGAAGGAGGTCGAATTGACTCCCTGCGAAACCGGCCATCGGGCCGTCATACGCAACTTCCTGCGAACCATTCTCGGAAAAGAAGAGTTACTAATAGACGGTTCCGTTGGGACCGAATCGCTGGAATTGTCCAATGCGATCTATCTTTCCGCCTATCAGAACCGCAAGGTACACATCCCGCTGGATCGCGAGGAAATCGACGAGTTCTTCGCCGATCTTCGAGCCAAATCCGTTCCGAAATCCGGGGTGAAGAAGATTATCCAGACCGATCCGCAGCACAAACGGGAGACGTGAAGAAATCTTTCCCGGGTTTCTATCAGGGATAGCCGATCTCTGGAGTCCGTGAGTTTAATTAAATCAAGTCATTTCTTATTCGCCCAAGTTGAGAAACCGAGCAGTATACGAATGGGTTGGGCCGGAGATGCCCCTTCTTTTTCCCGCGATTTATCTCCTCCAGGTTTTTGACAAAAAATCTGTCTCGCCTACTAGAAAATATCCCAAAATGTATTAAACTCGCCATGTTTTGCAATGTCAAAACGCGCATACCAGTCACCATCGCTTATATGGAGCAAAAACATGCAGAAACAATGGATTATCCGCACAGTTCAGTTGTTGTTAATCGTGATTTTTGCGGTCCAGGGCGCTTGGGCAGCGGAGTCCCGCGGGACAGACGGAGGCAAGAATGTAACCGCGGTCAATTATTGGAGATGGTCGACTGACGGAAACTGGAGCGACGCTTCCAAGTGGAGCACGGGGCAAGTGCCGGGACCGGAGGACACCGTTTCGATTATCAACAGCGGAACCTATACGATCACCGTGAACTCGGATGTGACGATTGCCGGTCTCACCTTTGGCGGCGAAAGCGACCTCCAGACGCTGAGCATCACCGGCGGCACGTTTTCCCTGAACGGCCCCGGCAGCATCGAGGGAACGGGGGTCCTGGACCTGAAGGGCGGAACATTCAGCGGGAGCGGAACCCTCACCATCTCCAGTCGCATGAATTGGACCGGCGGAACCATCGCCGGCGGCGGCACAGTCGCGATTCCCTCCGGCGGGCTGCTGGCCATCTCCGGCGGGGATACAAAATACCTTTCCTGGCGGACGATCAATAATTCCGGCACAGTTGCCTGGAGCGATAACGGCAATATTCGCGGCCAGGACGGAGCGGTGTTCAACAACGCGGCTGGAGCGTTGTTTGACATCCGATGTGACAACTCATTTTACCGCTGGAACAACACCAATCCGATTATCAACAACGCGGGCGTCGTGCAGAAAAACGCAACGACCGGAACCACCACATTCGAATACGTGACGTTCAATAATACGGGTGGAGTTACGGTCAATTCCGGGATGATTCAGTTTACCGGCGATTCGAGGGTCACCAATTCCGCGAGTTTCACAGCCATTCCCGGCGGGACTATCCGTTTCGCCGGTGGAAGCCACGCCATGGAGGAAGGGGCACGGTTTCTGGGCGAAGGCTATCACGAGCTGACGGATGGCACCTTTTCCGTGAATGCTTCCGTTTCGGCACAACGGTTCCGCATGTCCGGCGGGACCTTAACCGGCGCGGGAACCTTCACATCCACGGGAACTCTGGAGTGGACCGGCGGGACAATGGCCGGCGAGGGAAAAACCGTCATCCCTTCCGGTTCCACACTGTCCTTCTCAAGCGGGGGTACAAAGTATATCTCGCAGAGATCC
>JAKPRU010000696.1 GCA_029557025.1 Candidatus Omnitrophota bacterium
CTGGGCAATGCCGTCAGTCATCCGGACCACATCCGTATCTCCCGCCAGGCCCGCCGTTTCGGTAACCGTATCGATTCCATCGGTTCGGCGGAATACATAGGTGTCGCTGCCGTTGCTGCCGGTTAGACCGTCGTTCCCTGCATAACCGTCTAATGTATCGTTCCCGGCATTCCCGGTGAGCGTGTTTACGGCACTGTTACCGATCAGAATATTATCCAGAGCATTACCTGTTCCATTAATGGCGGATGTTCCTGTTAAGGTCAGATTCTCAACATTATTACCCAAAGTATAGGTCACGGAACTCTGAACCGTATCAACGCCTTCATTTGCATTTTCGGTGACAACATCACTCGTGCTGCCGACCACATAGGTGTCGTTCCCCAAACCGCCCCGCATCGTGTCATTTCCTGCGCCGCCGTCCAGCGTATCGTTTCCTGTCCCGCCGGTCAGGGTATTCGCGGCACTGTTGCCGGTCAAAACGTTGTCCAAGGCATTACCGGTTCCATTAATCGCCGAAGTTCCCGTCAGGGTCAGATTCTCAACGTTATTCCCCAGGGTATAGGTCACGGAACTTCGGACCGTATCGGTTCCTTCATTGGCGTTTTCCGTTACCACATCGCCGGTGCTGCCGACCACATAAATATCGTTGCCGATTCCTCCCACCATGGTGTCGTTTCCCGCGCCGCCGTCCAGGGTATCGTTTCCCTCTCCGCCAGTCAGAGTGTTCGCACCGCTGTTGCCGGTTAAAACATTATCCAGAGCATTCCCGGTGCCGTTGATTGCCGAACTACCCGTCAGTGTCAGATTTTCGACGTTGGCGCCTAATGTATATGTTACGGTACTCTGCACCAAATCCGTTCCCTCTGATGCATTTTCATTAGTCACATCACCGGCGTTGTCCACAACATAAGTGTCGTTCCCGGCGCCACCGATCATGACGTCGGCTCCCGTTCCGCCGCTTAACGTGTTGTTTGCAGTATTGCCGGTCAGGGTATTATTCAGAGCGTTGCCGGTTCCGTTTATTGTGGAAGTGCCTGTTAGAATGAGGTTTTCGACGTTATTGCCCAGGGTGTGGGTGACGGAACTCAGAACCGTATCCGTTCCTTCATTGGCGTTTTCCGTTACGACGTCGCCGGTACTGCCGACCATATAGGTGTCATCGCCGATTCCGCCGCGCATGGTGTCATTCCCCGCGCCGCCGTCCAGGGTGTCGTTTCCCGCCCCGCCGGTCAGGGTGTTCGCGGCGCTGTTGCCGGTCAGCGTGTTATTCAGGGCGTTGCCCGTACCGTTAATAGCCGTAGTGCCGGTCAAGGTCAGGTTTTCGACATTATTGGCCAGAGTATAGGTAACAGAACTCTGAATCGTATCCGTTCCTTCACCTGCATTTTCCGTTACGACGTCGCCAGTTGCATCCACAATATAGATGTCGCTCCCGCTTCCACCGATCATCGTATCGTTTCCTGCTCCGCCGTCCAGAGTATCGTCGCCGGCTTCCCCCTGCAGTTGATCGTTCCCAGCCAAACCTTCCAGCGTATCGGGGCCGGGTGTCCCGATCAGAAGATCGTCGCCGTCGGTCCCTCCCGTTATTGCATTGGCCTCCATATAAGCCGCATCCCACTCGGCATCATCAAACCGGACAATATCTATGCCGCTGTAAGTGATGCTGTCCGTGGTGCCGGATATGGAGAGCATAAAAATGTTTCCTGCACGCCGCAAGACAACATCGGACGGCAAAACCCCGCTGTTTATCCGAATAACGTTTATATCACCCGATCCCGCCGATTTATTTTCAACGATCGTGTCCCGCCCGTAGCCGCGGCCAAAATAGTATGTATCACTACCGAAAGAACCATCCAGCGTATCGTTACCCCCACGCCCGTCCAACGTGTCATTGCCTTCGAGACCATTCAAGATGTTTGCGGCATTATTACCGGTCAGGCTATTGTTCAGGGCATTCCCCGTTCCATTGATTGCACTGCCTCCCGTCAGGGTAAGATTCTCAAGATTGGCCCCCAAGACCCATGTCAAAGAACTCCGAACGGTGTCTATTTCCTCTCCGTTGAGGAATCTGTCATCTTCAATAATCGTATCTCCGATGTTATCGACGACATAGGTATCATTGCCAAACCCGCCGATCATGGTATCCGCCCCGGCCTTGCCGTCAAGGGTGTTGTCTACGGGGTTTCCGATTAGAATGTTATCCAGCACGTTTCCGGTCCCATTGATGTTTTCGCCACCTGTCAGCGTTAAATTCTCGACGTTATTCCCGAGGGTGTAAGTGATGGAACTCCTAACTGTATCGGTTCCTTCTCCCGCGTTTTCCGTCACCACGTCACCAGTTGAATCGATGGAATAGATATCATTCCCCTGACCGCCGACCAATGTATCGTCTCCCTCGCCGCCGTTCAAATGGTCATCTCCTCCGTATCCGTAAAGCGTATCATTCCCGGCAAGCCCTCGTATTTTATTGGCCGTCTCGTCACCTGTCAGCACTTCATCGTCTTCTGTTCCATATTGGATGCCTGTTTTCTGGTTGATCGTCGCCACATCCCACTCCGTCCCGTCGGAAAACCGGATGGCGTCCACCTGAAACGTGTCCGCCTGTGTAAACCATTTCTCCAGAACCAGGGTATCGTTTGTACCGGAAATGGAAAGGACAAGATCATCCTCTTCGTCCCAAAATTCTATGTCCGTCGGCGCAATACCGTCTCCCAGCAGGACCTTATCAAAGCCCTCCGCTGAATCCACCCAAGCATCGACAACATCCCGCCCGTAACCGCGCCCGAAAAGATAGGTGTCATTTCCCAAACCACCGGAGAGGATATCGTCACCCGCTTCGCCGTTTAAAATAT
>JAKPRU010000674.1 GCA_029557025.1 Candidatus Omnitrophota bacterium
CAATGCTCCGGCACGTCGCCGAGCCAATCGACGCCGGAGGGCTTGTAACGGGGATAGGGTTTGCCGGTGCGGGGATCAATTTTGCCGGTCACATACTGATTGATAATCGCCTGCTTGTATTCATTGAGCAACTCAATCAAACTCCGCCGTTTGCGGATGAAACGGTTGATTTTCCGATCGTAATAATCGAGAAATCTGGAAATTGCGGTTTGTTCGGGGAGGGGAGGAAGAGGCAGACGGAATCGGCCGAGCATGCTGCGGCTGATACGGTCTCTAGTACTTCCGCGAACAAGCGAGCCTATCCACTCTAAGTAGACTGGTGATGACATCGCATATACCAGGAATGCCGCGATAGCACTTTCGTTCGGCTTCAAAATGCACACATCGACTGACGTGATCATGCGTACTCCGAGGTTGGGCGCCAAACACGATCGCCCAACCGGATCTCCGAGGCGGCAAATTAAAACGTCTCCCGGCATGATCTCAGTGCACCTAAATGCAACAAACGTCTCTTCGTCGATATAGCGGAATCCCTTCTCCCTATAGTTACCGATACCAATGTTACCTGTCTGAATCAGTCGGATTCCTTCGGCTCTTATATATGGACTCTCGATCCAGTCGCCATCTACAAAGGACTTGTATTCTTTTCCCGCAAGGCTTTTGATTGTGCGTACCTCCCAATGCTCCGGCACCTTTCCCAGCCACGCCACGCCGGAATCCTTATATTTGGGGTAGGGTTTGAGATTGGGTATCATATTCTTATTCCTTCATGGGCGGCCACAGGCCAGACATTTGGATTTTCCTGATCTATTTCCCATTGTTTTGGATTGTTGGCAATATAGTCCCGGATGCGGTTCAATTCGTCGTTGTTGCGGATAATGTGTTCGTAATAATTGCGTTGCCAGACAGAAATTCCGGGCGTGCCGCGCAATTCGTTGATGCGTTTGGTGGATACCGTTTTGAATGCACCGATCAAACGGCCAATAGGTTTGCGTTTTGGCGTGGCGTTGCGTGCGTCACCCGTAGGGGCGGTTCGCGAACCGCCCCTACAACCGCCATTATCATTATCGTCGGTGATTACAATAATCCCGTGTATATGATTGGGCATAATCATCCATTCATCCAATTCCACATAATCATATTGTGATTCCAACCATTGCCATGAATCTGCAACAACCCGCCCCGCATCGTTTATCCGCATGGCCCCATCCGCAATATCACCAAATAAACACGCCCTGTCCTGCGCGCAAATCGTCACAAAATATGCGCCTGCCCGGGAATAATCGTATCCCGGCAGCCGAATAGACCGGCGATGATGTTTGTCCGGATCAAAGACCGCCGTCATTTTCCAATTATCTCCTCCAACAACCCTTCCGTCTCCTTCTCCAGCGCGATGATGTCGGCGCGGATTTCTTCCAG
>JAKPRU010000718.1 GCA_029557025.1 Candidatus Omnitrophota bacterium
GCGCAATCTCAACAAGGATTGACTTTACAGCGCGCGAGATAGAAAAGAGGTCGGCACAAGCTCCCAGCCTGTGATCAATTTACTTGCAAGACATTCCATGAATGAAAAGACCTGTATGAAAACGCTGACACTTATTCCGCCTAGTAAATACAGCAAGAATGTCGCCCGCGATCTTGTGTATGGCTGCTGGTGCAAGGGGAAACGGATCGCCGGGATCGAATTCCCGCCGATTTCGCAGTTGCAGGTGACCTGCTTTATCCGGGAGGACGGGCATGAGGCGGAGCTGCTGGATGCCGCCGCCATGCGCATGTCCGTGGCGGATATTCAGGAAGAGGTTCGCAAGAAGGAATACGACCTGGTGATGATGCTGACCTCGACCATGACCATTCGGGAAGATGCCGAGGTTTTGCGCGCATGTAAAGAGGCACGCCCGGGTCTGAAAACCGCTGTCTGGGGATCGCAACCGACGTTTATGCCGCAGGCCAGCCTGGCGATTCCGGGGATCGACATTATTGTGCGCCGGGAGGCCGAGCCGGTTCTCAAGGAACTGGTGAATCGTCTTGCGCGGGGCGATGATTCCTGGAAAGAAACACTCGGTATCGGGTACCGAGAAAATGGAAATATCCAATTGAATGAGTACATGCCGTTCCTGGAGGACCTGGATATTCTCCCGATACCGGATCGACGCCTGCTTCCCTCGGATATCGATTACTTTAATCCGGTTGTGAAACGGATGCCGTTTACCACGATGTTTACGACGCGGGGATGTACGGCGCGATGCACCTATTGCGCCTCGCCGCCGTTCTACGGAAAGAAGGTTCGGTTCCGCAGCGCACAAAAAGTTATAGAAGAGATGACGGAATGCGCCGCACTCGGCTACCGGGAAATCTTTTTTCGGGATGAGTTGTTTACCGCCTCCAAGAAACGGGTACAGGAAATCTGCGAGGGCATTCTGGAACGCGGGCTGGACCTGACCTGGATTTGCAGTTCCCGCGTTACCAATGTCGATGAGGAAATCCTGCCTCTGATGAAAAAGGCGGGTTGTCACATGATCCGGTTCGGCGTCGAGTCCGGTGTTCAAGAGATTCTCGACAACATCAACAAAAAAATTACCATTGAGGATACCCGAAAAGCCTTTCGCCTCTGCCATCAGTATGATATCGATACACACGCCCATTGCATGATCGGCAGTCCGGGCGAAACCCAGGACACCATCGATCGGAGCCTTGCATTTGTAAAGGAAATCGATCCGACTATCATCACCTTTGGGATTACCACACCCTATCCGGGGACGGCGCTGTTCGAACAGGTCCAGGCAGAGCATCCTGAAATCGGCGACGGCACGGATCTGGACTTGACCCGCTTGCACACGGATGCGTTCTTCAACCAATTCTTTACCGAACTCAGCAATGAAGAACTGTCCCGTAATATCCGTCGGATCTATCGCGAGTTTTATTTTCGCCCCAGGTATTTACTCAAGTGGCTGAAACGGATTCGCAGTACGGATGAACTGAAGCGAGTGATCCTGGCAGGCATGAATGTGTTTGATTTCGCATTTCGGAAAGCGGGGTAGGAGAGGATGAAGAATTCCGGAATGTGTCGAGTGCAATGAGACATTTCCGTTTGAAAATCAGTGAGTTTTTCGTGTGTTAAACTTGGGTGGTCCGGAGGATTGATCCGGACCGCTTCCGGTAGTGCAGGAACTGCCGAAGTTCCTCGGACAAATCGTTCCGGATGTTCGCGACAGGGTTCTGCCAATACTTGTTGCCGTGCCATCAGCGATGTGCCTCGAATATGCGATTGAACTGTTTCATCATCTCTGCGGCGCGGTGGCGCAGAAGATGGTTTTCAAGAACATGCCGATGGCCAGCCTCGGCAAGGGCGCGGCGTCGGTTTTCATCCTCGAGGAATAAACTGGTTTTTTCAAGAAGATCGGTTTGGTGCTTGAAAAAGAGAGTGTGAGATTCATCGACAAGCAAGCCGCCATCGGCTTCCGAGACGTAATCACTCAGCAAGAAACCACCTGAAGCGAGAATATCGAAGTCACGAGGATTCAATGAGTCAGGGCATTGGAGGCTGTGGAGATTCAGGTTGATCTTCGAGCTGGCGAAAAGGT
>JAKPRU010000724.1 GCA_029557025.1 Candidatus Omnitrophota bacterium
TCCAGCAGGCGGATGGTGACCGGATTGCCCCCCATCACTTCCAGGGTACTCTTGATGTCATGCTTAACGAACGGAAACAGCTCGGCCAGCGCCTCGCGACGTTCCTCCTCGGTGGTAGACATAATCATTTTGCGAAGCAGGAAAAGCGGCTCGTCGGACCCCTCACCGTAAAACATGTGTTCGATACGGAAGAGACCGATCCCCTCCGCGCCGAACTGCATCGCTTTCGACGCATCGGCAGGCGTGTCGGCATTCGCTCGAACTTTCAGTTGGCGAACCTTGTCGCAAATCTTCATAAACGCCGTAAACGCCGGATTGTCTTCTCCTGGGTCCACCAGAGGAAGCTGACCTTCGTAAACCACACCTTTTGTACCGTTCAGAGTCACCCAGTCTCCTTCGCGATAGACCGAATCACCTGCTCGGAACAGTCGATGTTCCTCGTCCACCTCTATATCCCCCGCACCCACAATGCAGCATTTCCCCCAACCTCGCGCCACAAGCGCCGCATGACTGGTCATCCCGCCGCGTGAGGTCAGAATCCCCTGGGCCGCACGCATCCCCTCTACATCTTCCGGATTGGTTTCGCCGCGCACCAGAATAACTTTCTTGCCCGCCTTTGCCCACTCCACCGCATCATTCGCGCTGAAAACGATCTGTCCGCGCGCACCGCCCGGTCCCGCCGGAAGGCCCTTCGCAATTTTCTTTGCTCTGGCTTCCGCTTTCGGGTCTACAATGGGATGCAGTATTTCATCGACCTGCGCGGGGGTCACCCGCATAACGGCCTCTTCTGCGCTGATAAGGCGTTCCTTGCACATATCCGCAGCCATCCTGATCGCCGCCGGACCGTTCCGCTTCCCTACACGGCATTGAAGCATCCAGAGCTTGCCTTCCTGGATCGTGAACTCAATGTCCTGCATATCCCGATAATGCTTCTCGAGCAGTTTCTGGATTCTGTCCAGCTCCTTGTAAATCTTCGGCATTTTGACTTCCAGCGAATCGAGATGCCGGTTGTGATCCGTTTTCCCGACCTCGTTGATGGGGTTTGGAGTGCGAATTCCCGCCACCACATCTTCCCCTTGGGCGTTCGGAAGCCATTCACCATAAAAGACTTTCTCTCCGGTCGCCGGATTTCGTGTAAATGCCACACCGGTCGCGGAGGTTTCACCCATATTTCCAAACACCATCGCCTGAACATTCACCGCCGTTCCCCACTCATCGGGGATATTCTCGATGCGACGATATGCAACAGCGCGCTTTCCGTTCCAGGAGGCGAACACCGCGCCGATTCCGCCCCAGAGTTGATCCATCGGATCCTCCGGAAACGGTTTTCCGAGGACTTCGAGGACCTTCGCTTTGAAAAGTTCCACCAACTCCTTCAGATCGTCGGCGGTCAACTCGGTGTCCAGGGTCACCCCGCGATCCTTTTTCATCTTGTCCATGACTCGTTCCAGCTGAGCGCGAATCCCCTGTCCCTCAGCAGGCTCGATTCCGGCGGCTTTCTCCATCACCACATCGGAATACATCTGGATCAGTCGACGTTGGGCATCGTAAACAAAACGCGGATTCCCCGTTTTCCGAATCAACCCCTCTCGTGTCTTGTCGTTGAGACCGATATTCAACACGGTTTCCATCATACCCGGCATGGATTTTCGTGCGCCGGAACGGACTGAAAGCAGAAGCGGATTCACGGGATCTCCGAACTTCGCGCCCATGATTTTCTCAACCTGCGCAAGTGCTTTGGCAACGCTTTCTTTCAATCCCGGTGGGTACTTCCCCTTATTTTTGTAAAAAAAGGTGCAGACTTCCGTGGTAATAGTGAATCCTGCGGGAACGGGGAGACCCAAACCGGCCATTTCAGCCAGGTTGGCTCCCTTTCCACCGAGCAGGTTTTTCATTTCCGCCGAGCCTTCCGCCCGGCCTCCGCCGAAAGAATATACATATTTGGTGGCCATTGGATATTAGCCGCTCCCTTCGTTAATTTTGTGGGATTGTTGCTTCTAACTCTGATAACAACAAATGATTATGATATACCATATTGCGCCCGACAGAGAAGATTGCCTTGGTCCGGCGATCTTCTGATGACAGACTCGGCTTACGGCAATACCCCCGTTGGGGCAACAGGTCTCCCGTACTTCCCCGCACCTCTCCTCCTTCCCTGAAAAATATTTTTCTTTTTTTCTCCATTTATGCGGATTTTTTATTGGACATCTATTGACTTCTGATCCCTTGCCGGCTATCTTGTCCATAGATGTCCAAAGGATGTCATCTATCGAGAAACTTCGCGGAGTAAAGTCCAATGAATCTCACCGTTAAGGACGCTGCTGCCCTGCTCCAGGTTTCGGAGAAGACCATTTATCGATGGATCCAGAAGGGAATCCTTCCCGCGTATCGCCTTCAGGACCAATACCGCTTCGTCCGTGGTGAGTTGCTTCAATGGGCCGGCGCACACCGGGTGAATGCCTCCGAGGCCATATTTACCGATCCCCATCTCGACGAATCTCCCTCTCTCCGCCTTTCGGATTCCCTTGAACGCGGGGGCATTTATTACCGCATTGAAGGGAAAGACAAGGAAACAGTTATCAAGATCGCTGTCCACATGCTCCGTCTCCCGGAAGATGTGGATCGCGATGTCCTTTATCGAGCGGTTCTCATCCGCGAGAACCTGGCATCTACCGCTATCGGAAACGGAATTGCGGTTCCGCACGCCCGATACCCCGTGATTCAACAATTCGAATCCCCCGCGGTCGGACTGTTTTTTATTGAGCAACCGGTTGATTTTGGAGCCCTGGATGGCCTGCCGGTTTCGGCCATGTTTCTGGTCGTAAGCCCGACAGTAAAAGGCCATTTGCAGCTGCTCTCAAGAGTTTTCCATCTCTTACGAAAACCCGAATTCGTGAAGCTGTTGCAGGATCAATCTTCACGGGAACAAATCTTGCGGATGATCCGCGAGTTGGAGGGACAAATGGAAAGAGTGGGCAATGCTTCCTGAAAAGAATTTGTGACTGCATCGGTTTCATGCTTATATCGTTTTTGGAGGTTTTACTCAATGAGTGCAAAAAACGCCACGAATAATCACATGGTCAGTGTCCGCCGGGGGCAGACAGTTCGATACCCCGATCACAGAGGGATTATCCGAGCTACCGTCGAGCAGATTCGCGAAATTCGGACCGCTCGCAGTGTCGAGCAGTTCACCGGTCTCGATAAAGAAATTGTCCTCACCCTTCAGATGGATGACGGAATGGTATCCGCTCGTCCCTGGCAGGTGATTTTCTGACACCGATTTGGTTGAAGCAATCATCGGCCGGGGGATCACGGCCGGGTTCCCCGGCCGGACTTTCTTTTGTTCCGGATGAATCGGCCTGTCGGCTCTCGATTCACACCACAAATTCGGTATAATCCGCAGGCAATTCCAAGACAGGGAGAGGCCGATGTCTCGTCTCCGCATTCTGGGTGTCTTGCTCTGCCTTCCGGTTTTCTCGTGGGCGCATAACTTGGACCCACGATCGATCGACCGGTATTCCGAAATCCTTCTTTCCCCCGAA
>JAKPRU010000750.1 GCA_029557025.1 Candidatus Omnitrophota bacterium
GACTTTCTCTTCAAGCCTCGCGGCCTGAAAATTGTTGGGATCGCCGGGCGGATCAAGAGAATAGCCGATGACATCCGCACCCAGTTCCTTGAGCCAAATCGCCAGCCAGGAACCCTTGAATCCGGTGTGGCCGGTAACCAGGACTTTTTTCTTCTTGAATATTTTTAGAAACATAAAACTACCAACGGCGGCGCCCCCCGGGTGGCCGGTGCGCAAAAACCGTACCTCGAAGCGTCAGCATCGAGAAACCGGGGCGAATGTTCGGACTCCGCATTATAGTCTCACCCAGGAATCAGGAATGTTATCGGGCGTTTCGATATCCCTATTGAACCACTTCCGAGGGGCAAAGACGATCTTTTGCGGATTGTCGGACAACCAGGCCCCCCACCAGCTAAAGCTGCTGTTGGCAATGATGTGATGACGACACGCACTCATCAAACGGAGGTCCTCATCCCCGCGCTCGGGTCCATTGTAGTCCATGAAGTGCGTTTCAAATCCCAGGTCCAGGTTCTGCTTCACCCAGTCGATATCATCGGAAAAGACAAAGAAGACAGGGAGATCGATTCGGCGGGACAGTTGATCGACGGCCGATCGGTAATACGACAGCGGACACAGCCCATGGAACGAATTGGCCTGGGGCAGGGTGACGTAATCGCCCCGGCGGATGTGCATCGATACGGACGTGCAGGAACGGATGTATTCGACCATCCGTCGGTTGGGTTCCGCTGGATCGGTTCGAAAGGTGAATTCTCTTCGGATCAGCGCCGTGACGTCCTGGAAATATCGTTCACTCTGCCAATGGCCATCCAGATAGACATCTCCCTGCAATCCCATGATCTCCGGATCGAAGTCATAGCATTTCTCAATGATGTGGGACTGTCGGGTATGGAAGATCCGCTTCTTGAGAAAGAGTGGAAGCCGTCGGAACAGAGCGTTCTGGCGTCCTGACCGGAGCCGCCTGACGTCGTCCTCACCAGCTTTTTCCGCGCTAATGCAGAACGCTCCCAGTTCGAACTTTCTTCGGGTCCACCATCCCTCCTCCTGAAACCAACCCAAGTCCATCAAAAGCCTTGCTTGATTAACCCAGGCGATTCTTCGGGCGGTGGCGTACTGAAACATCTGGTTGCCGATACCGCCGGTCAGCCTAACGATGACCATCTACGCTGTTCGCCCTTCCCTCCATCTGTTCAGCAGGATCATGCCCGGAAGTCCCATCACCCGGCGGGGAAAGCAAAAGTCGAAAGATGCCTTCATACTCCCGGCTGATCATGTCCCAAGTGAATTTCTCCCGCCAATTCCGTCGACCCGTCGCCCCCAGCGTCTTCCGCAGCGGCTCGTCATGGATCAGACGAGACATGAATCGCGCCAACTCAGAGGGATTGACCCGGGTATATCCCTTGACATCCCGCACGGCGGGACAGACCACGCCGCCTCCGGTCCAGCGCGCGATCTCCTCGCGTTCATCAACGAGATGTGCCCCCTCTACATTAGGATCCTCGCGATGAGGATACGAGCGCGAAACCCAGACATA
>JAKPRU010000761.1 GCA_029557025.1 Candidatus Omnitrophota bacterium
CTGGATCAGCTGGCCGGAAACCATCACTCTGATCGATGTAAGAGCCACGCAATCCGAAACCACCAGGAAAGTCCCCGCCGCCACTGTCCAGGAACTGCTGGAAGCCAATATCGGGAACACGGTGGATCTCAAAATCCAGGATGTCTGGCAGCGGGTCACCATTCGGGACATCCCCAGACGCAGCGATGAGCCGTTCATCCTTCCACGCCAGGAGAACATCATCCCGCCGCCGCCACCGCCCAACCGTGGGGATTTGCTTCTGATTGAGGACCCTATGGGAATGCGGGGTGTGCCACGCGACTGGGTCCAGGAGATCCGTTTCGATTCCAGGGATTCCAACGTGCAACTGGAACGGCCGATGCTGGAAAATGTCATTGAGTTCACTGCCGAGTCGGTGAAAGAGGCTCCATCCGGCCCTATGCCGGTGATTCTCACCTATCTCGCCAAAGGGATTGCCTGGTCGCCCAGCTATGTGGTGGATATCTCGAAGGAGGACAAAGCGACGTTCTCCGCAAAGAGTGTGATTGTGAACGATCTCACCCCGCTCGAAAACACCGATGTGGAGCTGATATCGGGATTTCCGCACATTCAATTCGAGAATGTCGCCAGCACATTTTCTCTCGCGCCGCTGCAACAGATTCTCGAAAGACTGGGTCGTCCGGTGGAGAAATATGATGCCGATCCCACCAGCAATCGTGCCTATTATATGCGTGCATTTGGCGGCATGGGTATGGCAAAGGCCCCTGAATCTGCACCCTCAATGCCGACCACTCCCGTGGAGGGCGAAGGTGCGGAAGACCTTTATTTCTATGAACTGAAGGAGATTACGCTCAAGAAAGGCGAGCGGGGATACCATCCGCTTTTCGCGGGAGAGGTTCCCTACGAGCATCTCTATACCTGGGACATTCCAAACTACATCAACGCGGACAGTGGAGGATATCGGCCCGACCAGCCGCAAGGCGGAGACCGCCAGGTTGTGTGGCACTCGATCAAACTGGAGAACAACACGGGCAAGCCCTGGACCACCGCGCCCGCGCTGACAATGAAGGATGGGCATATTCTCGGACAGGATACAATCTACTACACGCCGGATCGCGCCTCGACCGAGCTGAAAATCACCCAGGCCGTCGCGGTCAATGCCGAGCAAACCGAGAATGAGATTGCCCGCGAACGAAATGCCGCCAATTTCGGCGGGAATCCGTTCGACTTGGTGACGGTCAAAGGCGAGTTGGCGGTCACGAACTACAAGGATGAACCCATCACGCTGAAAATCACCAAGACGCTTACCGGCGAGGTACAGAAAGCGGACGGGGAACCGACAATCACGAAACTTGCCAGGGGATTGCGCACCATCAATCCCCAGTCTCAACTGGTCTGGAAGGTGGAGGTGAAACCCGGCAAGGACAATGCCGTGAAACGGTCGTACACATTTAAGGTGTACACGCGGAGTTGATTGTTTGGTGTTGTGAAGCCGGATTGTCTCTGCAATCTGTCTTCTCGAACCCGTCCGGCAGGCTCTGTTTCTTGACGAGATTCCTCCCTTCGCTCGAAATGACACGCGAATTGTCATTCCGAACGAATGGGAGGAATCTCAGCAGTTTGGAGAACCGCCTGTTCTCATCTCAATAATACAGCGACAAGCAGGATCTCCCTCCGCTTCTTTTCCGACGGAGAATGATTTGTGGTAAAGTACCGCGTTGCTTTTTTTCAGTCTGTTCAGTTCCAGCATCAGCCCAAAATGCAGTGGAATCGACGGTCTGTGCCGCGTATTTTCTGATGGCCCGGCCATCGTCGAACTTTGCCGAGGTGATCTTTTATGACGAAGGCTCCAAAAAATAAACCGGCCCCGCTGCCGGAGTCGGAAGGTGTGGGTAAAAAAACCGTTTCCTTTGTTCTGGCCGTATTTCTGTTGATCCTGGCGATGTACGCGATCAACATTTTCCTGAAGAGATCGCGCGAACAGGTGTCGGACAGACAGGAATCCGTCATGGACTACACAATTCCCGAAGCGTGGCGGGCTCTGCCCCGTCTCCTTCTTCAGGGCCGGCTTGACGAGGCGAATGCAGTTCTTGCCGCTGAAGATGTATCGGGAAACCGGCCCGCCGGAGAATTATACGCCCTGGGACTTCTTGCGGGCTACTTCAACGACCAACTTACCTGCAACAGTCTTCTGGTGCGAGCCTCGAATAAGAAACTCCCGCCTGTCACAGGAATCACCTGCCGGGTAATCGAGAATAACCTGCGCGATCTCGCCCTTACGAAAGAAGAACTGTACCGACAGAGTTATGACTGGGAGGATGCGCAATTTGTTTCAAGAGCGTTCCTGTACCGATGTATTGCCGAGTCTGTGCTGGAAGGCGTTCCGGAGGGTCTGGAGCAGGCGGAGGCGCTGGTCTCCTGGGTGCGTCGGACCGTCGCACCGTTCGAACCCACGGTACACAATGCCCCCCCATTCGTGATTCTTGCGCGCGGCTACGGTCTGTATGACCGGATGTGCTGGACGCTTCTCTGCATTGCCCGACAAGTAGGGATTCGGGGCTTCATGGTTCACTTGATGAAACCGGGAACGACGGAGGTTCCACACACAGTTTGCCAAATCTTTCCGGGGGGAGTACCGGTTCTCTGCGATCCGCTCTATGGGATTGTTTTTCGAACATCGGACGGCAAGCCGATGGATTTCTACCAGGCGCGCCGGGATCCCATTTCGTTGCGCCGTTATGCGCCCTATTCCGGAGAACTCGCGGACTGCATGTCCCATGCCATCATCCGAGTCTGGCCGACAGAGGCTCAGGCAACGTTTCCGCGAATGAAATACCTCCAGAATCTCGCCGACCAAATGCCCCTCGCGCCAATCCTGTATCAGGACATGGATGATGAAATGACATTTGTCAATACCTACATACAGAATCTGCCGGCCGGATCCTATCTGGAGCGGGAATTGCAGCCCGCAATGGCCTATTACCCGCACAGGGTTCGATCTTCCTTTATGGAGGCCGGGCATTGCAATTTTGTCGCCGGGTATATGAAACAATATGAACCCATAGCCGCGGCCCGCCGTTTTCACTTGCAGGGCCGGTTCCATCTCGCGGAACGCGGCTATGCCGTAGCAATCGGCGCCGGGCAGCCTCCGGAAACCGAAGAGTTAGCGTCGATCTTTCATGCGGAAGCGCTGTTCGAGTTGGGACAATTCGCGGACAGCCGCCGCGAATTCCTTGCGTTTGTAGACAAATACCCGGACAGTCTCTGGAAAAGCCAGGCCCAATATTACATGACGCTGCTGGACCAGGTCTCAAGGAATTCGGCAGGGACGCAGGGAGTCTCTGACGCAAGTCCTGAACAAACCACCCTGCCCCAATAAACAAGGATCCGACATGCCGTTCACCCGGAAAATCCTGACCTCCATCGCGGTAGCCGCCGCGATTTTCTTTGTCATCGCTCTCTGGGCGAACTGGAAAGAGATGGTTGCCGCCCTGGCGTCATTCCGCTGGTGGACCCTGCCCATTTGCCTGTTGCTGGCGTTTGGAAATTATGTCGTGCGCTTTTTCAAATGGCATTATTATGTGCGAATCCTGCGCATCCCTCTGGACCGAACATTGTCTCTGAAGGTCTTTTTTTCCGGGCTGTTGATGTCCGTGAGCCCGGGGAAATTCGGCGAGGTATTCAAATCGTTCCTGGTAAAGGAATCCGTGGGCACACCGATCAGCCGATCCGCGCCGATCGTGCTGGCGGAACGGTTTACCGACTTCGTTGCGCTGGCGATCATGTCGTTACTCGGATTAGCCATCTTACCGAAAGAGTACCGGTTCCTGCTATGGATCGCGTTCGGTATCATTGCGCTGACATTGGTTCTGGTTGCCTGGCGCTCGGCCATGTTTCGCCTTATCGACCTCATGGCGCATGTGCCCGGATTCTCCAGCCGGACGGATAAATTGCACAACGCATATCAAAGCGTTTACTCTCTTATTGCGCCGAGACCGCTGATGTGGGCAACCGCAATCAGTATCGGCTCGTGGTTCTTTGAATGCCTGGCATTTGCGCTGGTGCTGTGGGGGTTCGGAAATCCGCTGCCGCTTCTTCCGGCAACCTTTATTTATGCTTTCGCGACGATTGTCGGCGCCATTGTAATGATCGCTCCGGGGGGAACGGGACCGACAGAGGGAGTAATGGTCGCCTTCTTGTGCTACCAGGGACTTTCGAGCGCCACGGCGGCCTCCGCGACGTTAGTCATTCGCCTTTGCACTCTCTGGTTTGCCGTGGCCGTAGGCATGACTACCCTGTTTCTCAACCGAGACTCGTTCGGTAAAGCGGCGCAGCGATTGGAGCAGGAGGGCAAATTGGATACGGAAAACTCGTGTCACGGAACCGAACAGCCTTGATAATTCTTTACAGGCCGGATACTCTCACACCGGTCATCTCCCGTGATGACGAAATCCCGTCGTTCTCTCGAGGGATGCCTGCAACCCGTATTCCACACGGAGATACAACAGCGCCGGCTGCTTGAGTACCGGTCTGAGGCGAAGAGAACGCACGGCTATCGGGTTCATCACCGAGCATCTCCCCAACGGTCGTTCGATCTCTTGCTGTTTATTATATCTCATGTAACCTTATCGCCTATATGTGACACAGTCTGCCTTGTTTCCGGCAGCCGGAAATCCTCACAAAAAAACGGACCGAAAAATGAGTGAACGAACCAAAGGACGGGAACTGGCGCTCCGAATTCTCTATGGACAGGATTTTGCCGAATCAAATGAGAAACCGTTCGACAGCCAGGTGAACTGGTGGAACCCGGATGATCGTTTCCATGCGGGCAAGGGAGTGCGACAATTCGGACTCCGCATCGCTAAAGATGTAACGGCGAACAAGCAATCCATTGATGCCGCCATTGTTTCGATTATCGAGCATTGGGCGATGAACCGCCTCACACCCGTTGACCGCAACCTGCTCCGTATCGGCGTGTATGAGATTCTTTATCGACCGGACATTCCTCCCCGCGTGACCATCAATGAACTGATCGAGCTGGCAAAGGTCTACGGGGATGAGAATTCGGGGACATTTATCAATGGGGTATTGGATGCCATTCTGAAACAGAAATCCGCACAGAACACGGAAACCGTGGCATAAAACCGTGCCACAAACATCACATAAAACGGTGGCGCGAGCCTCTCGCCCGTGATCCCCTACACCTCTCTACAAATACCTCCCCCATTCCCTGCCTTTAAAATAGAACTCCCACAGGTTCTCCAGGGGACAGCGCGGCGGCAGGTTATTTCCCTCCCGCAGCACAAACTTCTTCCCTTCCCGCACGCCGCTCTCCAAAATACGCCTTGTCTCATTCAGTAACAGTCCCCTTTCTCCCAGGAAAAACTCCACTCGCGGCCCGCCGAAAATCTCCACCTCCGGTCCCAACTCGCGACGCACCGCTCCGTGGTCAATCGGATATCCGGTGTCGAAATGGAGAACATTCAATTCATCCTTGATGGTCTTAAACAACCGTGAGGCGTTACCGCAAAGGTGAATGGAATTATCTCGCCCATTTGTAAACATCTCTATCAATCGTTTGTGATATGGCAGGACGTGCTCGCGATACATCTCCACCGACAGCAGCTCGACACAATCATCCGCAAACGTAAAGGTCGGCTGGATAATTTCGCGGCCCATATACTGACGGTAAGCCTTGATCCGGGTTGAAATGGCTTCTGTCAGGAAACTCATCATGCGGTGAAAGTATTCCGGATCCAGCGCCATATCCAGACAAGCGTTTTCCGCACCGCGGAGTTCACAGTACGCTGTGAACGGACCGTCCGTGCCGGTTCCGCTCAATTCGATTTCCTGGTTGACCGGTTTGCCCTGAAAAACCGTGGTTTTCGCGAGTTCCATCATTCGTTCCTGCGTTCGCATATTCCGCTCTATCCATCCGCCGTCCTTGAACGGATCCGGAATCCCGCGATCAAACAGAAGGTTTTTCTTGTCATCGGTCAGCAGCGGCACACAATACGGTGACTCGTTATGTCCCGGAAACTCGACCGGGCATCCCAGCCAGGCCCCTTCGTAGACATTCTGAAAATCAACATAGACCGTCCATCCGCTGCTTTCGTCTGCCTCCCCCTGTTGAACATCGCACCGTCCCAGCATATATCCCCATTTTGAGCGCGGCAGCCCCATTTCCTGATCCTGAGGAATATGGTGACGCACGTAGTATTGATGCTTCAGTTGGACCTGAAACATGACATCGGGATTCAGCACGTACTCTCGGAATGTGATTCCTTCCGTGTTCAGCTTGGGGTCCTGCAAATACAAGCGCGGGTTGATCCCGAAAACAATCGGACAGCGTGACGGATGCCCCTCCCGATACGCCTGCCACAGATCCCGGACCTCCGCATTGTGCCGATCCAGGTCCAGCGAGCGGGACCCACACGAAATCGTTGGAGACATAATTCATTCCTTTCGATTCGCCGCTTCGTATCGCGGAACGGAAAGCCCTCATAGAAATCTTTGTCTTTATGTTATCAGGCCACGGTAGAAAGTC
>JAKPRU010000765.1 GCA_029557025.1 Candidatus Omnitrophota bacterium
TCAAAACTCTTTTGATCCGCGTTCTCACCGGCTCGCCGAGGCGCGCTGGTTTGAGGATTTTCGCGTCGGCGAGATCTTTCGGCTTCCAAGCCGTACCATGACAGATTCATGCTTTCTCGCCTTCCAGGCGGCGAGTGGCGACAATCATCCGATACACTACGATCGCGAATTCTGCCACGCCCACGGAAGACCTGATATGCTCGCGCATGGTTTCCAGGTATTAATTCAGACCTCCGCTGGAGCGGGCCTGTTCCCGCACCAGGTCGATGATTCGATCCTGGGCTTCCTTGAGCAGTCGAGCCGATTCCTCAAGGCGGTATATGTCGGGGACACTTTGTACCCAATGCTGGAGATCACCGAACTCCTCCCGCAGCATACAACCGGCGTAATCGTGATGCGCTCAACCGTATACAATCAGCGCTGCGAGTTGGTGCTTGAAGGCACGCAAAAATACCTCATCCGAAAGCGGAATAACAAGGGGCGATAGACCCTTGGGAAACGTCTATCCTCAGCGCCAATCTCTATAGCACTTTCAGAGGATAACTTTTTTCTTCCGAAGTTCGATAATCTTTTCTTCACTGTATCCAATCTCCGCCAGGATTTCCTCAGTATGTTCTCCCAGCCGTGGAGCATTGCGGCGTAGAGAACTGCCCATGTGGGAAAAAGAGATAGGGAAAGCCACTACGGGCAGATTCCCCTTGGTTGGATGCGACATGGGCCATACCATTTTCAGGAATTCTACCTGGGGGTCCTGAAAAACCTGATCGATGGTATTCACCGGTGCCGCCGGAACCCCGGCTTCGCCTAGCGCTTTGAGCAAAGCCGGCCGGTTGAAATGGCCTACGGCCTCTTGCACGATCGCTTCTAATTCCTCCCGATTTTTCACCCGATCCGCGTTCGTGGCAAACTTCGGATTTTCAACCAAAGCCCCCAATCCAATCGTATGGGCCATCCGCTTCCAGAAGCTGTTGTTTCCCCCAGCTATGAAGATCCAATGGTTATCGCCACAACGAAAGTT
>JAKPRU010000771.1 GCA_029557025.1 Candidatus Omnitrophota bacterium
TCTTGAGTCCGTGAAGGAAGATTCCCTGCTGAAAACCGACCCCGCCGAGCTCCTGAAGAATGTCGCCAAGAAATATTATGGGAACATGGATGAGCGCGTTCCCCTGATGCGTTTCCACATTGCCGAAGCCGTCTCCGATGCCGATTTGGGACGGAATTACTACCGCCACCTCCTCCACCGCTTGTGCACGGATTTGGATCGCATCGTCCGGGAATATCAAAGAAGGGGCGATTTCAAGGCGGGAGATCCTTTCATCTTCGGACATGCCTTCTACGGGATCCTGTTCGGCTTCTTATACTGTCAGGAATTGATGCGGGGAAAGGAATTGACCGGTCTGGATCTGGAAAAAATCATCCCCCATATCGTGGACATCTTTCTCCACGGCGTCTCCGCGCCGCCCACGAAACCGCCGAAAAAGGTTCGTTGTTTCACACCGAGCAAGAAAGACAAGACATGAACGCCTGCGGACAACGACGCATCGTCCTACTGCCCAATGGAGCCTGTAAATAGACTGACTTATCGATCCCTGACGGATCGCCATAGCGCGCATATCAGGAGAATGGTGGTTTTATGGCGGGGAAAATGCAGACCCGGAATATTCAGAAATTCAGCAACGAACTGAAGCAATGCATCGAGTGCGGCAATTGCACATTCTGGTGCCCCATCTACCAACAGAGACCTCAGGAAGAATATGTCGCGCGGGGAAAGAACAAGATCGTCCGTTCCCTGCTGGATGGGCGGAAAGAATACACCCCGGAAGTGGTCGACATCCTCGGCATGTGCACGCTGTGCGGGACCTGCGCCCAGCATTGTCCCGTGGGGAGCAAATTTCAATCCATCATTATTTCGGCCAGGGCGGACAAGACGAAATCAAAAGGGATCGGATTCCCGATGGGATTGATCTACCGGCAGCTGATCCCGAGGAGGAAACTGTTCGGCACGCTTCTGCGGGCTGCGTCTTTCTTCCAGACGATCCTGCTGCCCAAGGCCGAAGGCAAGATGAG